>NZ_ATCO01000111.1:0-19044 GCF_000422025.1 Geobacillus sp. WSUCF1
GGTGCGAAATGTGAGTTAAAAAACTTAATTCTTTCATTTGTATCCTTTGATGAAGCGATTTCAATCAAAAATATTGACAGATTTTATTTTTAAAAGTAAAATAATTTTGTCGTCTTTTGTCTAAATTTGTCTAAAGGAGGCGAAAAAGCATCATGCGCAAGATCGGCTTGGCATGGCAAATTTTCATCGGCCTTATTCTCGGGATTATGGTTGGGGCCATTTTTTACGGAAGCCCTAAAGTAGCGACGTATTTGCAGCCGATCGGAGATGTTTTTCTCCGTTTAATTAAGATGATCGTCATCCCGATCGTCGTCTCGAGCTTGATTGTCGGCGTTGCCAACGTCGGTGATGTGAAAAAGCTCGGAAAGTTGGGCGGCAAAACGATCCTTTATTTTGAGATCATTACGACGATTGCCATTATCGTCGGCCTCTTGGCAGCGAACATTTTCCAACCAGGCGTCGGCGTCAATATGAAGTCGCTTGAGAAAACGGATATCCAGTCGTATGTCGATACGACGAACGAAGTGCAGCACCATTCGATGGTTGAAACATTTGTCAACATCGTGCCGAAAAACGTGTTTGAAGCGCTGTCGACCGGGAATATGCTGCCGATCATCTTCTTCTCGGTGATGTTCGGGTTGGGCGTAGCGCGATCGGTGAAAAAGGGAAACCGGTGCTTCGCTTTTTCCAAGGCACGGCGGAAGCGATGTTTTATGTGACGAACCAAGTGATGAAGTTTGCGCCGTTTGGCGTTTTCGCCCTAATCGGCGTGACGGTGTCGAAATTCGGCGTCGCTTCGCTCCTTCCGCTCAGCAAACTTGTTGTGCTCGTTTATGCGGTCATGGCATTCTTCGTGTTGGTGGTGCTTGGCGCTGTGGCCAAATTGGTAAATACAAATATTTTCCATATTATAAAAATCTTAAAGGATGAATTAGTGCTTGCCTATAGCACGTCGAGCTCGGAAACCGTGTTGCCTAAGGTTATGGAAAAAATGGAGAAATTCGGTTGTTCGAAGGCTGTAACATCCTTTGTCGTTCCGACCGGCTATTCGTTCAACTTGGATGGGTCGACGCTGTATCAGGCGCTGGCGGCTGTCTTTATCGCTCAACTGTACGGCATCGACATGCCGATTTCACAGCAAATCTCGCTTGTGCTCGTTTTAATGGTGACGTCCAAAGGGATTGCCGGTGTCCCAGGCGTATCGTTTGTCGTCTTATTGGCAACGCTTGGCACAGTTGGCATTCCAGTTGAAGGATTGGCGTTTATCGCCGGCATCGACCGTCTTTTGGACATGGCGCGCACAGTGGTCAACGTCATCGGCAACTCGCTGGCGGCGGTTGTGATGTCGAAATGGGAAGGGCAATATAACGAAGAACAAGGAAAACAATACATCGCTGAGTTGCAGCAGCAAAGCGCCTAAGAGAAAAGTGGCTCAGATGTGTTGATTAACCATTAAAAACCAGTTGACATCGTCCTATTCCTAGCTTTTCTGCCGTAGTCGGCAAGCGTGTGGCTTGCCTCCGTCACGCCTTAGCGTGACGGAAGACCGAACAACGCCGCTTCACAGACCCATTCATGGGTCTTTAAGCGGCGTTGTTCGGTCACTCGACAGTCGGATGCAATGACCGGCAAAGACGAAAAATGTTAAAGCTTTAAATTGCATCTATATAGATGATCATCGACACTCGTGAAAGCGGCTGAATGATCAGCCGCTTTTCCCGTTTTGTTGGCAAGGAACGTATAGTATAATGAAAAAATGGACAAGGAAGCGAAAGACAAGGAGGAAAAACGGTGCACGAAGTCATTCAATCGATGTTTTCCTTTTTGACCAGTTTAGGCTATGTCGGCATCGCTCTCGCCTTGATGGTGGAAGTGATCCCCAGCGAGATCGTGTTGGCTTATGCCGGTTATTTGGTAGCGCGGGGGGATGTCTCATTTGCTGGGGCCGTGGCAGCTGGGACAATAGGCGGCACGGTGGCGCAGTTGTTTTTGTATTGGATGGGCTACTATGGCGGACGGCCGTTTCTAGATCAGTATGGGAAATATGTATTGATCCAGAAAAAACATTTGGATGTGGCGGAACGCTGGTTTGCGAAATTTGGCCCCGGCGTCATTTTCAGCGCCCGGTTTATCCCCGTTGTCCGCCATGCGATTTCGATCCCCGCCGGCATTGCGCGGATGAAGTGGTTGCCGTTTACGATTTACACGGTGTTGGCCATCATCCCATGGTCCATCTTGTTTATTTGGTTGGGAGAGCAGCTTGGCCAACGATGGCGGCAAATTGACGAGATGGCGGCGCCATACGTCCGACCGGCTATTGCAGCGGCGGTGGCGGTGGCGGTGATTTACATCGTTTGGCAACGACGACGCCGCGCTGCAGATGAAAACGAGCGCATGAAATAGTTGCCCGTCCGCATGCTGTCGGCTATATTTATACATGAACCATCTTTTGGCTAAATTTTTATGAAAAATGAGGGACGAACGTGAAACGTTGGATGATCATTGCGTTGCTATTCGCTGTGGGGCTATGGCTTGTGCCATACAGCGTGCCTCTTCTTTTCGCACTTGCGACCGCGCTTTTGCTCGAGCCGTCCATCCGCCGATTGCAAGAAAACTATAAGCTGAAGCGCGCGCACGCCGTCACGGTGATTTTTTCATTGTTCATCATCATTCTTGGGCTTTCCCTTTACTTTCTAGTCGTGATTTTTGTGCAACAAGTGATGGCGCTCTCGCAAAAACTGCCTTATGTGCTAAACGAAGCGACGAAAGTGCTCGACCGCCTCATTCAAACGTGGCAGTCGTATTCCAGCTCCATTCCGCAGGAAATCATCGATTCGCTTGAACGCGGCGTCAATACCGTCGAGCAAATGCTTTTGTCGTTTGCGACCAACTTGACGCAGTCGCTCGTCCATTATATTGCCGCCATTCCGGCGTTTTTGATTCATTTTTTAGTGTATTTGATCGCACTGTTTCTCATTTGCCTCGATTTGCCGCAGCTGAAGCAAGGCATGCGCCGCTATTTGTCCGAACGGACCGAACAGCGGCTTGGGATGGTCGTCGCCCAGCTGAGCAAAGCGGGGATCGGCTTTTTAAAAGCGCAGTTTTTGCTTAGTTTAATTACGTTTTTCCTCGCGCTGGCTGGCCTTTTCGTGTTGGGGGTCGACTATGCGGCGTTGATGGCGCTGGTCATCGTCGTCGTTGATATTTTGCCGATTTTAGGAACGGGTTCCGTGCTTGTTCCGTGGGGGCTCATCAGCATGGCGAACGGCAACAATACGCTTGGCATCGGGCTCATCGTGCTGTTTGTCGTCATCACCGTCGTGCGCCGGATCATTGAGCCGAAAGTGTTTTCCACCAATTTGGGCATTTCCCCGCTCGCCGCGCTCGTCAGCGTCTATCTGGGGTTTCAGCTGCTTGGCTTTATCGGGTTGTTCGTCGGGCCGGTCGTTGTCATTTTGGTTGAGGCGCTTGCCAAAGCCGGAGTCATTAAATGGACGATCAAGCTTTGATTTTTTCGAATAAAGGTCTTTGCGGACGAAGGAGGAAAAACCGGCGAACCGCCGGTTTTTCTGTTTGGACATGGAAAAGAGAGTTTTGGCAAAGCGACGGCTAAAGAAAACCGCCCGCTGAAGGCGCGGCGGTCACTGAGTGGATGTGGACGAATCATTGACGTCGGTGCGCGGCAAAATTAAAATTTCGACGCGCCGGTTTTTCATCCGCCCGGCAGCGGTGGCGTTGGAGGCGATCGGCTTGTATTCGCCATACCCTTTAGCGCTGAAATAGCGCGGGTCGAGTTGCTTGTTTTCAAGCAGCACTTTCATGAAATTGACGGCGCGCATGACGCTCAGCTCCCAGTTGGAAGCAAATTTCTCATTATGGATCGGCACGTTGTCCGTATGGCCGCTGATCATGATGTTGCGCGGCGGGTTCATGACGAGCAAAGCGGAGATTTCCGCCGCAAGACGCCGGTCTTTCATGCGCACTTCGGCGCTGCCGGAGTCGAATAAAATATCATCCAAAATGGTAATCGCGAGCCCTTCGTCCGTCAATGATGTCTGCAATTTCCCTGTCAAGTGTTTTTGATGAATATAGCTGTCAATTTTCGCTTGGATTTGTTTCAGCTCTTCTTTTTCTCCTTCGTTTATAGACGAAGGAGGATTCTGAGACTGTTGCTGTTGATATTGCTGCCGTCCTTTTTCGTCTTCTGCAGGCGGCGTGATTGGTTCAATGGGGCTTTGAAAATCAAAAACACCCGTTCCGCCGGCAAAGGCGGTGCTGAAGGCGCGCGCAATTTCTTGAAACTTCTTTTGGTCGATTTGGCTGCTTGCAAACAAAACGATGAATAGTGCGAGCAGCAATGTCAACAAATCTGCGTACGGAATCAGCCATGATTCGCTCATATGCTCTTCGTGGCTGCTCTTTTTTTTCTTAGCCATTGGCCGTTTCCCCTTGTGTCAGCGCCTGCTGCCGCTCGCTTTCCGGCAAGTATGAGGCGAGTTTTTGTTCGATCATGCGCGGGGCTTGTCCTTCCAAAATGGACAGCACTCCTTCAACCATGATGTAGCGCACGCGCGCCTCTTCCTTCGATTTCCGCCGCAGTTTGTTGGCAAACGGATGCCAAAGCACATAGCCGGTGAAAATGCCGAGCATTGTGGCGACAAAAGCGGCGCTGATCGCCTTGCCGAGCTCGGCGATGTTTTCCATATTGCCAAGGGCGGCAATCAGGCCGATGACGGCCCCAAGCACCCCGAGCGTCGGCGCGTACGTGCCTGCTTGGGAAAAAATCGCGGCATTCGCTTCGTGGCGCTCTTCCATGGCAACGATTTCCTCTGTCATGACATCGCGGATGAACTCTTGCGTTTGCCCATCGATGGCCATGCTGAGCCCGTTGCGCAAAAACGGGTCGTCAATGTCGTTCAATTTCGCCTCAAGCGCCAGAAGCCCTTCGCGGCGGGCGATGTTGGCCCAGTCAACGAACAGTGGAATGAGCTCGTCGATCGACGGTGTGGGCGGTTCAGTAAAAATGATTTTGAACAATTTTGGCACTTTTTTTATTTCCTTCATTGGAAACGCGATAATGACCGCTGCCGCCGTGCCGACGAGAATGATGAGGATGGCGGCCGGATTGATCAATACAGCAGGCGAAACGCCCTTAAAGTACATGCCCAACCCGACGGCAATGACGCCAAGGATGATGCCGATGATCGATGTTTTGTCCAAATGAATCCCCCCGCTTTTTCCATACGAACGATCTACGCCATGAGGCGTTTTGATAAAGAAACCATATTTATCATATACTGAATAAAGGAGGTTGAAAAGGGAAAAAGGTGTGACATGAAAGGGAAAAAGCCGCCCGCTCCATTAGGCTGACGGAAAGGGCAGCTCCGGTGATCATCATATTTTTTTCAGTTTAAACGTGCCGACCATTAAAAACGATAAAATGAGCGCTAAAAACATAAACGATTGTGGCGGAAAGTACGGGATGGCTAAATAACCGAGCGTCATCAGCACCCCGGCGGCGGTGATCGGCAGCCCCGCGAAGTAGCCGTTGTTTTCTGTGATGTTGAAGCGTGCGAGGCGGAAGGCGCCGCAGGCGATATACAAGATGGTGAACACTGCCCCCGCGCGCCGAATTCATAGAACAACCCCTGATACATCAGCAAGGCGGGAGCGACGCCGAAGGAGACGATGTCGCTCATCGAATCGAGCTGCTTGCCAAGTTCGGATTCAATGTTCATCTTGCGCGCCACAGCGCCGTCAAAGCGATCGACAAACGCTGCTAAAAAAACGAGCAGCACGCTCATATGAAGCTGCCCTTTCAGCGTAGCCAGGACGGAAAAGCCGCCAAGCGACAAGTTGGTCATCGTCAAAATGTTTGCTGCATTGGCTTTCAGCTTTTTTAAGGTATAGTCTAAATAATCCGATAAGAACAAGTTTCTCCACTCCTTTTCCAACAGAAAACGCCAAAAGAAAATTCTACTACCATTATACTCATTTTGGCGGTAATATGGAAGGTAGTAACGAATGGCGATGTTGCGCTACTGGAGGGAACGTGCTTGCGAAAATGGCTTTATCGTTTGTTCATCGAGCTGACCAATCACTCGCTTTCTTCAAAGCTGCTCGCTTCGTTTGCCAAATCGCGCCTCAGCGGTCTATTGATATCATCGTATGCAAAAATTTATCATATTAACCAAGACGAAATGGAAAAAAGCCTAAAAAATTATAAGACGTTGCAGCAACTGTTCATCCGCCGGCTGAAGGCCGGGGTGAGGCCGGTCGACGCTGATGAGCATACGGTCGTCAGCCCGGTCGACGCTGTCATTGAAGACATGGGCACGATTCGAGAAAACTGTGAAATGATCGTCAAGGGAAAGCCGTATTCCATTGCGGAAATGCTCGGCAGCGTTGAAGCGGCACAACCGTATGTGAACGGGTTCTTTTTTATTCTGTATTTAAGCCCGAGCCATTATCACCGCATCCACAGCCCAATATCTGGAGTGATCGAAAAGCAGTGGGCGCTCGGCCGCAAGTCGTATCCGGTCAATCGTCTTGGCTTAAAATATGGGCGTCGGCCGCTCGAGAAAAATTACCGCCTCATCACCGAGGTCACAGCCGGCGGCAAGCGCTTGGCGATCGTGAAAATCGGCGCCATGTTCGTCAACAGCATTGAATTGACCCATGAGAGTGAGCAGCTTGTCAAAGGAGAGGAAATGGCGTATTTTTCGTTCGGTTCAACGGTCGTCTTGCTGTTTGAACGCGGAAGTTTCGCCCCTGACCCGCGCATTGCTGCGCCCATGCCGATCAAAGTCGGCGAGCGGCTCGGCTATTGGTGCGAGGCGCACGAGCACTAAGGCTGTCGGAAACAAAAAAAGCCCGAGGCCTTCTCTTATGAGGACAGCTTAATTTTGTGAGTCAATGAACGGCGCTGGATTTCTTTTTCAATCAACTCAATGAATTCCGGGCTGAGATTGAGCTCTTTCGCCTTGAAGTACGACTCGATCAACAACTCGTCGGACAAATGTTTCATCGGGGGTGTCCTCCTTTTTTGGATGGAATATGCCAAACATGTCATACATATAATGGTAGGTTACTTACAATGTACCATGACTTGGGAGAGAGAACAACCGTTCTGTTATCCACAGAAGGTGGTGGATAACATGTGGAAAACATGTTTATAAAACGCAGGAAGTGTGATGACTAGCTTGTGTATAATGTGGGCAACAGTTATCCACAAGATGGACAGTCGCGAAATTTGTCGAAAGTTTTTTCTATTTATCATCGGTAAACTTTGTTTTGAAACAAACGTTAAAATTCGCTATGATGGGAAAAGCAAATGGAAAGGCGGGTGTCCGGCATGCTTCACTACTTTTTGCCAAGCCAGTTTGCCAAGCGTGTGATCGACATTACTCCGGATGAGCTGAAACAAAAAGGGGTCAAAGGGATCATCACTGATTTGGACAATACGCTTGTTGAATGGGATCGGCCGAGCGCCACCCCGGAGCTGGCCGCATGGTTTGATGCGATGAAGCAGGCGGGCATTAAGGTCGTCATCGTATCGAATAATAATCAACAACGCGTGCAGTCGTTTGCGGAGCCGCTTGGCATCCCGTTCATCTTTGAAGCGCGCAAACCGCTGACACGCGCGTTTTTGCAGGCATTAAAGATGATGGAGCTTAAGAAAGAGGAAGTCGTCGTCATCGGCGATCAGTTGCTGACGGATGTGCTTGGGGGCAACCGGCTCGGACTAAACACGATTTTAGTCGTCCCGGTCGCCCAGACGGACGGATTATGGACGCGTTTCAATCGAAAAATGGAGCGGAGAATTTTAAAGGTGATGCGCAAAAAAGGGATGATTTACTGGGAGGAATGATCGTGGAGCCACAACTGCGTTGCATCGGCTGCGGAGCGGCCATTCAGTTTGACGATCCGAAAAAGGCGGGCTATGCGCCGAAAAGCGTGCTCGAAAAAGACGAGGAAGAAATCATTTGCCAGCGCTGCTTCCGCTTGAAACATTACAACGAAGTGCAAGACGTGCCGCTTGATGACAGCGATTTTTTAAACATGCTGCACCGCATCGGGGAATCGAAGGCGCTTGTCGTCAACATCGTCGACATTTTCGATTTCAACGGCAGCTGGATTCCTGGCTTGCCGCGGTTTGCGGCCGATAATCCGATTTTGCTTGTCGGCAACAAGGCGGATTTATTGCCGCGGTCGGTCAAATACCCGAAGCTGCTGCGCTGGATGCGCCGCATGGCGGAAGAGCTCGGGCTCTGTCCGGTTGACGTCTGCCTTGTCAGCGCAGCGAAAGGAATTGGCATGGCGAAGGTGATGGAAGCGATCAACCGCTACCGTGAGGGCGGCGATGTCTACGTCGTCGGCTGCACGAATGTCGGCAAGTCGACGTTCATCAATCGGATCATTGAAGAGGCGACCGGCAAAGGGAATGTGATTACCACGTCATATTTCCCGGGGACGACACTCGATATGATCGAAATTCCGCTTGAGGGTGGAGCGACGCTGTATGATACGCCGGGGATCATCAACCATCACCAAATGGCGCACTTTGTTGATGCGCGCGATTTGAAGATCATTACGCCGAAGCGGGAAATCCATCCGCGCGTTTATCAGCTCAACGAAGGGCAGACGCTCTTTTTCGGAGGCTTGGCCCGCCTCGATTACATCAAAGGCGGGCGCCGCTCGTTCGTCTGCTACATGGCCAATGAGTTGACGGTTCATCGGACAAAGTTGGAAAAAGCCGACTCCCTTTATGCCAATCAGCTTGGCGATTTGCTGTCGCCGCCAAACAAACGCTATGCCGCTGAATTTCCGCCGCTTGTGCCGCGCTCGCTGTCTGTCAAAGAGCGGAAGACAGACATCGTCTTTTCCGGACTCGGCTGGGTGACGTGCAACGACCTGGGTGCTCAGCTTGTCGTCCATGCTCCAAAAGGGGTCGACGTATTTATCCGTCAATCGTTGATTTAATGGAAAGCGGGAGGAGGAGAAACGTGGAAAAGGTATACGGGTTGATTGGGTTTCCCGTCGAGCACTCGCTGTCGCCGCTCATGCATAATGATGCATTCGCCCGTTTGGGCATTCCGGCGCGCTATCATTTGTTTTCCGTCGAACCGGGGCAAGTCGGTGCGGCGATCGCTGGCGTGCGGGCGCTCGGCATCGCCGGGGTGAACGTGACGATTCCGCACAAACTGGCGGTCATTCCGTTTTTGGACGAAGTGGACGAGCAGGCGCGCCGCATCGGGGCGGTCAATACGATCGTCAACGACAACGGCCGGCTCGTCGGCTATAATACGGACGGACCTGGCTACGTCAAGGCGCTCGAGGAGGAAATGGACGTCAGTCTCGACGGCAAGCGGATTTTGGTGATCGGCGCTGGCGGCGGGGCGCGCGGCATTTACTTTTCGTTGCTGTCGACGGCAGCCGAGCGCATCGATATGGCCAACCGGACGGTGGAAAAAGCGGAGCGGCTCGTCCGCGAAGGGGGGGATGGCCGCTCGGCGTATTTTTCGCTCGCCGAGGCGGAAACGCGGCTTGACGAATACGATATTATTATCAATACCACTTCTGTCGGCATGCATCCGCGTGTCGAGGTGCAGCCACTTTCTCTTGAACGGCTGCGGCCAGGGGTGATCGTTTCCGATATTATTTACAATCCACTGGAAACAAAATGGCTGAAAGAAGCGAAAGCCCGCGGCGCCCGTGTGCAAAACGGCGTCGGCATGCTCGTATACCAAGGGGTGCTGGCGTTCGAAAAGTGGACCGGCCAATGGCCGGATGTCAACCGGATGAAACAGCTTGTCATCGAAGCGTTAAGGAGGTAACATATGCTAACGGGAAAACAAAAACGGTTTTTGCGCGCTCAAGCCCATCATTTGAAACCGATTTTTCAAGTCGGCAAAGGCGGCGTGACGGAAGCGATGACCGAACAAATTGCGGCGGCGCTCGAAGCGCGCGAGCTGTTGAAAGTGAGCGTGTTGCAAAACTGCGAAGAAGACCGCCACGCCGTCGCCGAGCAGCTCGCGGCTGGAACGGGGGCGGAAGTCGTGCAAGTGATCGGCAATACGATCGTCTTATACAAAGAATCGAAGGAGCATAAACAAATCGTTCTGCCTGATTGACAATGGGAGCAGCCACGGCAGGCGGCGGGAGGAAAGAAGATGGGAAAAATCGGGGTTTTCGGCGGCACGTTTGATCCGCCTCATTACGGTCATTTGCTCATGGCGAATGAAGTGCTTGACGCCCTTCAGTTGTCAGAAATTTGGTTTCTGCCCAACCGCATTCCTCCCCATAAGCAGCACGAACAAGTGACGAAAAGCGAGGATCGGCTGCGCATGCTCGAGTTGGCGGTGGCTGGCCATCCGCGCTTTCATATTGAGACGATCGAACTCGAGCGGGAAGGGCCTTCGTATACGTACGACACGATCCGGCAGCTTGTCGCGATGCATCCTGATGACGAATTTTATTTCATCATCGGCGCCGATATGGTCGAATATTTGCCGAATTGGCACCGCATCGATGAGCTCATCGAGTTGGTGACGTTTGTTGGCGTCAAGCGGCCGGGGTTTTCCATGGAAACGCCGTATCCGGTCATCGAAGTTGAGGCGCCGCAGTTTGCTGTTTCTTCCTCGCTCATCCGCGAGCGGGTGCGGAACGGACAGACGATTCGCTATCTTGTACCGGAAGGCGTCAGACTTTATATTGAGGAGAAGGGGCTATATGGAGCGAGAACAGGCGTTACTGATCGTGAAACAACAGCTGACCGAGCAGCGCTACGAGCATACGCTTGGCGTTGTCGAAACGGCCGTTAAGCTAGCCAACCAGTATGGCGCCGACGTCAAAAAAGCGGAATTGGCCGCCATTTTCCATGACTATGCGAAATTCCGCCCGGTTGAAGAAATGAAACAAATCATTTTGGCGCAAAATATGCCCAACGATTTGCTTGCTTACAACAGTGAGCTATGGCATGCGCCCGTTGGCGCCTATTTGGTGCAGACAGAAGTCGGCATCAACGATCCAGAGGTGCTGGATGCCATTCGCTACCATACGTCGGGAAGGGCTGGAATGACGGTGCTTGAAAAAATTATTTATTTGGCCGACTATATGGAACCAGGGCGCCGCTTCCCGGGCGTTGACGACGTACGGCGCTTGGCGGAAGAAGACCTCAACTGGGCGCTGTTGCAGGCGGTGAAAAATACGATCGCGTTTTTGCTTGAGAAGCGCCAGCTCATTTATCCAGATACGATTCATGCGTACAATTCACTCATGCGTGAAGTGAAGGGGGAAGCAAAACAGTGACGGAACAAGAGGCGTTGCAGCTTGTCGTCCGCGCGGCGGATGATAAAAAGGCGGAAAACATTGTCGTCTTGAACATGAAAGGCATTTCGCTTGTCGCCGATTATTTTGTCATTTGCCATGGCAATTCGGACAAACAAGTGCAGGCCATCGCCCGCGAAATTCAAGACCAAGCGGAAGAACACGGCTTAGCGGTGAAGAGGGTTGAAGGATTCCAGGAGGCGAAATGGGTGCTTGTCGATTTGGGCGACATCGTTGTGCATGTTTTTGCCAAAGAGGAGCGCGAGTATTACAACCTCGAACGGCTTTGGGGGGACGCCCCGACGGAAGACGTCGCGGCTGTGCTGCAGCCATGACCTATGCTCGTTTCGCCGATTGGTACGATGCGCTCATGGCCGAGGCGCCGTATGATGCATGGCAATCGTTTGTGGAACGGGCATTCGCCCAATACACCAAACGGCCGGGGAGACGGGTCATTGACATCGGCTGCGGGACGGGAGAGCTTGCCATCCGCCTTGCCAAGGCCGGATGGCAAGTATCCGGCGTTGATCTCTCTGAACATATGCTCGCCGTCGCCCAGGCGAAAGCCGAAGCGGCGGGAGTGGAGGTGCCGTTTTTCGAACAAAACATGGCGGAGCTCGACGGGTTTTCTGATCTCGATGGCGCCTTCCTGTTTTGCGATGCTCTCAACTATTTAACGGATGAAGAGGATGTGAAGCGGACGTTCGCCGCCGTCTCCCGCGCCCTTGGCGGCGGCGGGCTGCTTTTGTTTGATGTCCATTCGGTCTACAAAATGGACGTCCTGTTCCGCGACGCCGTGTTTGCGGACCAGGATGACGACCTCAGCTACATATGGACGTGCCATCCGCTTGACTGGCCGCACAGCGTCGGGCACGAACTGACGTTTTTCGTCCGCCGCGGCGATCTTTATGAGCGCTATGACGAATGGCATGAACAGCGCACGTTCGAGCGCGCTGTCTATGAGCGATGGCTCGATTCCGCTGGCTTTGAGGTGCTCGAGGTGACCGCCGATTTCACCAATGCGCCCCCGACCGAGACGGCGGAACGGTTGTTTTTCGTCGCGCGGAAGAGGTGAGGGGCGTGTGGTGAGGGACCTTAGCAGCCAAAAAAGATGCTGTTGCAAGAGGTTGATGGAACATCACTGAAAGTGGGGAAAGAAAAAAGAGCCGGAGGGGCTCTTTTTTTATGCGCATGTGGAAAAGAAGGGGGGGAATGTATGGCCAAACGTTGCGATCGACGCGATTGACGGCTGGGAAATTGAAAAAGATGTGTGAGTTAGAAGGATTATGAAGATATTGGTCGAAATAAATAAATATAAGGCAAATGTCCTAAGAGAAAATGTCTGATGGGGGTCGAATTGAAAATGAATGATGTTTATGCTCATACGCCACGGGAATTTTGAAATAGAAGACATGCCAAGCCCAAAGAGGATCGTATCGAACAGCAATGGAAACAGCACGGTTCTTATTGCTCAACGCCATCCCAATGATTTACATAATCCGAATATATTTCAGGAATATTTCCTCTATCTTGCCGCACATATCATCGGCATTTTGTATTGCACCCATCCAAAAGGGATGGGTGAGGATTGAAACATCAATATCTCCTCGCAAATGCCGGGCTAATAATCGATTGCACCCAGCCAAAAGGCTGGGTGAGGATTGCAACATTATCTCCTAGCTGAAGGTTCAAGGGATATCTTTTTTGCAAAACAAAGCAGGAATTTCCCTTTCTGCGTCGAATGAAACCTATGAAAATTGTTGCTTCACCTTCTCCACATCTTCTTTAAACTTCTCATGTGTTTTCGCCAGCACTTCTTCAAAGACGCCGTTCATTCGTTGTTCCAACACAGCGATTCCTTCCCCGGTAATGCCGCCTTTGACGCATACTTTTTCCTGCAACGTTGGCAATGTGTACAGATTCCGCTTGAGCAGTTCCCCAAGGCCGATGATCATATCGGTCGCCAGCATCGTCGCCTGTTCCTTCGTGATGGCGGTTTTGGCCGCTGCGGCGTCGATGAAGCGCTGAAGCAAATAGCTGAAAAACGCCGGGCCGCAGCTTGAGATGTCGGAGGCGACGCGGGTGATGGCCTCGTCGATGTACACCGGCGAGGCGATGCGCCGGAGAAGATCATCGATCGTTTGCCGGCAGGCGGTCGAACAGCGTGATCCGAAGGTGACAAGGATGCTGCCGGAGAGCGCCCGGTTTGCAATGCTCGGAATGGCGCGCACGACTTGGCAAGGGACGGCTGCTTCAAGCTGTTTTACGCTGATCGGGCTTGTGATCGACACAAGGCAATGCTCCCTTGTCCAGTGCGGGGCCAGTTGTTGCAATAATGGATGGATGTCGAGTGGCTTGACGCATAAAAAAACGAGACTGGATTGTTTGACGACTTCAGCCGCGTTGGCAGCCACCGTGATGCCGGGATATGTGCGTTGTATGGCAAACGCTTTTGCAAGCGTGCGGTTCGTGATGACGAGCTGATCCGCTTTCACGGCGCCGGAGTCGAGGAACGCTTCGATTAAGATGGTGCCCATATTCCCCGTGCCGATGACGCCGATGTTCATGTGTCGTCCCCCCCTCCCGGTTTTGGTTTGCCGGAACTCTCTTTTTCGATATGTATGAGAAAAAGGCTCGGTTTATGACTTGAGATGGAAAGGATGGGATCGTATGTGGGAGCATGTGCAGGAGCTTGGCAAACGGTATGGGAAAGTAGGGATGTTCTTGTTGTTTGCTGCGGCGGCGGGGTTATGGGTGTTTCGTCATCCGACGGATGAAAAGGGGCAAGTCGTCTTGCCGGCGGCGGCTGAAACGGATGCCTCCCGGACGGAAGAAAAAAAGGACGAGGCGTCAAAAACCGCTGTGGTGGATGTGAAAGGGGCGGTCGCGAAACCAGGAGTGTACGAGGTGGCGGCGGACGCCCGCGTTCGCGATGTCATCACCCTCGCCGGTGGATTGACGGACGAGGCGGATGAAACGAAAGTCAATCTGGCGGCAAAAGTGCGCGATGAAATGATGATTTACGTGCCGAAAAAAGGCGAGGCCGCAGCGGCGTCAAATGCCACTTTTACGTCTCTGAACGATGGGGCTCGGGACGGGACGCAAGTGGCGGTCAATATGGCGACGGAAGAGGAATTGATGCAGCTTCCCGGCATCGGACCGGCGAAGGCAAAAGCGATCATCGCCTATCGCGAAGAACACGGGCCGTTTCGGCGGGTGGAGGATTTGTTGAATGTAACCGGAATTGGCGAAAAAACGCTGGAGAAATTGAAGCCGTATTTGCTTGTGCCGTAAGCGAGGCGGGGGAGCGCAATGATTCTCGTTTATGGGCGGATCAAGGCTGTTGCAGACGTTTTTCGGCGTTGACGGGGGAAGGAGGCGGCGGGTAGACTAAAAGCATGGAAACGAGCGGAGGGATGGAAAATGGAACGCATCACATGGGATCAATACTTTATGGCGCAAAGCCATTTGCTCGCGCTGCGCAGCACGTGCACAAGGCTCGCCGTCGGAGCGACGATTGTGCGCGATAAGCGCATCATCGCCGGCGGGTACAACGGCTCGATCGCCGGCGGCGCCCATTGCACCGATGAAGGGTGCTACGTGATTGACGGCCATTGTGTACGGACGATCCATGCGGAAATGAATGCCATTTTGCAATGCGCCAAGTTCGGCGTCCCGACCGAGGGGGCCGAGATGTATGTCACCCATTTTCCGTGCTTGCATTGTTGCAAGGCGATCATTCAAAGCGGCATCCGCGCTGTCTATTACGCCCAAGACTACAAAAACCACCCGTACGCCTTGGAGCTGTTTGCTCAAGCTGGCGTCCGGCTCGTGCAAGTGCCGCTGAAAACGGATGTGTTTGCCTTTCTTGCCAGCGGCGGAGGTGAAGCATGAAGGGACAAGCCGTCTATCCCGCCGCGGCGGCGCTTTTGGCCGTCGCGGCGGCCTCGCCGTCCCAAACCGCCTGTCTTCTCCTCGTTGTGTATCTCCTTCTTCTTTTCATCCGCCGGCCGCACTGTTTCCTTCCTGCTCTCGTTGCAGCTCTCTTCTTTTTTGTCTATTTTCTCATCATTGATCATCATAACAAAACTTCCCTTTCCGGCGGCCGTCATTCGCTTTCCGTTCGTTTTTCCGCCGCGCCGGCGATCGACGGCGATCGATTGCAGGCGGCGGTGCAAGCTGGCAAGGAGCGGGTGCAGCTCCGTTACATCATTCGGACGGCTGCGGAAAAAGAAGCGCTGCGTGCGCACCTCATGCCTGGGGTCGTGTGCCGGCTAAAGGGAACGCTCGAGCGCCCCATGCCAGCTGGCAATCCGTATGCGTTTGATTACCGCCTTTATTTGCGCCGCCACCGCATTCATTGGCTCTTTCTCCCTGAGGCGATCGATCTTTCTGCTTGCGTGCGCGTCCGTCCCGCCATCATCGAACGGCTTGAAGCCATTCGCGAGGCTGGCGTCCGCCGCATTGAAGCCCGGTTTCCGCCGGAAGCGGCCGGCATCGCCGCTGCGCTCATTTATGGCGAACGCCGCTCGTTGGACGAGGAAGTGATTAGCGGTTACCAGCAGCTCGGGATCATCCATTTGTTGGCCATTTCCGGCGGCCATGTCACCCTGCTTGTCAGTGCTGCGTTGGCCGCTGCCATTCGGTTTGTGACGCGCGAAGCGGCCGTGCTTGCTTTGCTCGTTTTCTTGCCTATGTATGCGGTGCTCGCCGGCGCTTCGCCGTCGGTGCTGCGCGCTTGTGCGACCGGGATGATTGTGTTGGCCATCCAGTGGAAAAAAGGAAGGATCCATCCGCTGGATGCGTTGAGTTGGACAGCGCTTGCCCTGCTCGTCTTTGACCCCTATATGGTTTGGGATGTCGGTTTTCAACTATCGTTTCTTGTCACGTTTGCCCTTCTCGCCCATGTATCGGTGCTCGCCTCTGCTCGTTCGATGCTCCAAAACTTGTTTCAGACCGCGCTCGCCGCTCAGCTTGCCGCGCTGCCGGTTTTGCTTTACCATTTTTATGAAGTTTCTGTTTGGAGCGTAGGACTCAATGTCTTCTTTGTCCCTTGGTATTCATTTGTCATCTTGCCACTCGCTTTTCTATCCGCAGTTTTTCCCTTTTCTCCGCTCATTTGGCTGTTTAGCCGTCTCATTGAGCTGACGGATGCGGTTGTCCATTTTTTCTCGGTCGATTACTCGTTTATGCTTGTGCTCGGCCGTCCGGGGCCGTGGTGCTTAGCTGGTTATCTGACAGCCATCGCGGCGGCGTTTTTGGATTGGGAACGCGGCCGCCTGATCCGCGGATTGACAGCGGTGGCGGCGGCGACGGCGCTGCATATGGCTTCTCCGTATATGAATCCAAAGGGAGAAGTAACGATATTGGATGTTGGACAAGGAGACTGCATTTATATTGAGCTTCCGCATCGCAAAGCAGTCTATCTCATTGACACGGGCGGGACGCCGGAATGGGCGCGCGAACCGTGGCGCAAGCGGTCGCGTCCGTTTTCTGTCGGCCGCGACGTTGTCGTGCCGTTTTTAAAAGCCCAAGGGGTGAGGACGCTTGATCAGCTGATTTTGACGCACGATGATGCCGACCATATCGGGTCTGCTCCCGAGGTGATGGCAGCCGTGCGCGTTAAGAAGATTGTCACAAGCCCAGGAGCGCTGCCGGCCGTCAAGGCGATGGCGCGCCCGTTTTCCGTGCCGGTGGCCGCCAGCGTGCGGGGGGATCGGTGGAAGGTGGGGGATGCCGCGTTTTCCGTATTGCACCCGGAGGCGGGAAACAATGAGGATAATAACGGCTCGCTTGTATTGCTCGCCCGCCTCGGCCGCTTGACATGGCTGTTTGCTGCGGATATCGAGGAAGAGGCGGAACAGGCGCTCATCCGCGCTTATCCGACGCTGCGTGTCGATGTATTGAAAGTCGCCCACCACGGCAGCAAAACGTCGACAACAGAGCCGTTTTTGCGGACGGTCAAGCCGCGAGCGGCCATCATTTCCGTCGGCCGCTACAATCGCTACGGGCATCCGTCCCCCGAGGTGCTTATGCGGCTTGGGCAACAACGGGCGATCATTTGGCGGACGGATGAAAACGGGGCCATTTGCTATGTGTATGACGAAAACGGTGGAACCTTTCAGGTGATGAAACCATAAGATGTAGTGCACAAAAAAACGGAACGTTTCAGCCAAAACAAAAAATAAGGATTGCTTATGTAAGCAATCCTTATCGACCGAAAAATTCGATCAATGTGGCGATGATGAACATGGTAGCGAAAAAGCCGAACGACACGATGAATCCGACGGCGGAATCGACGGCGTCATTTCGTTGGCTTTGCACTTCCTTTTCAAATACGTTCATCGTTTTCCCCCTCCTCGTTCAATCATTTTTAGTATAGACGAAAACGCGCGAAAAATCTACCGCCGCTCGCTTCTTTTCCTTCCTTGACAACAGTTGACACAAATACTTTCAAACAGCTGGGAAAACATAAAAATAACCCGCTGGCCAATAAGGTCCTAGGACTTATAGGCTGGCGTTTATATAAAGGGGAACCGGTTTTTTCGGCAGCCGGTTCCCTTGTAAAATGGCGAAAAACGGTGTATCTTTTCTAGCAGAGACTTTCGCTTGGAAATGGAGACGGGAACATGTTGGAACGCGTATGGGGAAACATTGAAAAACGGCGTTTTTCTCCTCTTTATTTATTATACGGCAATGAGCCGTTTTTATTAATGGAAACGTATGAGCGATTGGTGAACGCAGCGCTTGGCCCCGAGGAGCGGGAGTGGAACTTGGCTGTGTACGACTGCGAGGAAACGCCGATCGAGGCGGCGCTTGAGGAGGCCGAGACGGCGCCGTTTTTCGGCGAGCGGCGTGTCATTCTCATCAAGCATCCATATTTTTTTACGTCTGAAAAAGAGAAGGAGATCGAACATGATTTGGCGAAGCTGGAGGCGTACTTGAAGGCGCCGTCGCCGTTTTCGATCGTCGTCTTTTTCGCGCCGTACGAGAAGCTTGATGAGCGAAAAAAAAATGACGAAGCTCGCCAAAGAGCAAAGCGAAGTCGTCATCGCCGCCCCGCTCGCCGAAGCGGAGCTGCGGGCTTGGGTGCGGCGCCGCATCGAGAGCCAAGGGGCGCAAGCAAGCGACGAGGCGATTGATGTCCTGTTGCGGCGGGCCGGGACGCAGCTTTCCGCCTTGGCGAATGAAATCGATAAATTGGCCCTGTTTGCCGGATCGGGCGGAACCATCGAGGCGGCGGCGGTTGAACGGCTTGTCGCCCGCACGCCGGAAGAAAACGTATTTGTGCTTGTCGAGCAAGTGGCGAAGCGCGACATTCCAGCGGCGTTGCAGACGTTTTATGATCTGCTTGAAAACAATGAAGAGCCGATCAAAATTTTGGCGCTGCTCGCCGCCCATTTCCGCTTGCTTTCGCAAGTGAAATGGCTTGCCTCCTTAGGCTACGGGCAGGCGCAAATTGCTGCGGCGCTCAAGGTGCACCCGTTCCGCGTCAAGCTCGCTCTTGCTCAAGCGGCCCGCTTCGCTGACGGAGAGCTTGCTGAGGCGATCAACGAGCTCGCTGACGCCGATTACGAGGTGAAAAGCGGAGCGGTCGATCGCCGGTTGGCCGTTGAGCTGCTTCTGATGCGCTGGGGCACCCGCCCGGCGCAAGCGGGGCGCCACGGCCGGCGGTGAAGCGATCGCCCGGCCGTTTGCCGTGAACATAAAGAAAAA
>NZ_ATCO01000112.1:0-28761 GCF_000422025.1 Geobacillus sp. WSUCF1
CACGTTTGACAAACCGGGCGAGTATACAATTCTTTGCAACGAATATTGCGGCGCCGGCCACCATATGATGACGGCGCGCATTAAGGTGGTGGAGTAACATGGCACAACCGTTGGAAAAAGTCGATCGCCGCGATGCGAAACTGGCGCTTGCCCATTTGTTCGTCGCCTTTGCCGCCTCGCGCTCGGGGGGTTCGCCGGCCTATTGCAAACATTAGTCCGTTCCGGCAAGTTTGAGCTCCCGGCTGGGATCAGCTATTACACGATTTTGACGACGCACGGCGTCTTGCTTGGGCTTGTGCTGACGACGTTTTTCATTATCGGCTTCCAGTTTGCCGCCGTCAGCCGCACGACCGGAGCGCTCTCGGACGGTTCGCGCCGGCTCGGCTGGATCGGTTTTTGGATGATGACGTCAGGGACGGCCTGCACAGCCTTTTTCATCCTAACCGGCCAGGCGTCTGTCTTATATACGTTTTACGCGCCGCTTCAGGCGCACGCTGGCTTTTACATCGGCTTGGCGCTTGTCGTCGTCGGCAGCTGGGTGAGCGGCTTTGCGATGTTCGCTCATTATGCCCGCTGGCGGAAAACGCACCGCGGTCAAGTGAGCCCGCTGCTGGCGTTCATGTCAGTGACGAATATGGTGCTATGGCTCGTCTGTTCGCTTGGCGTCGCCGCCACCGTTGTCTTTCAGCTCATTCCATGGTCGCTCGGGCTCACCGACCGGGTGAACGTGCTCTTGAGCCGGACGCTGTTTTGGTATTTCGGGCATCCGCTCGTCTACTTCTGGCTATTGCCGGCGTATATGGTTTGGTACGCCGTCATTCCGAAAGTGATCGGCGGCAAAATGTTCTCCGATTCACTCGCGCGGCTGGCGTTTATCTTGTTTTTGCTGTTTTCGATTCCGGTCGGCTTCCATCACCAATTGCTTGAGCCGGGGATTTCGCCGTTTTGGAAATACGTGCAAGTCGTCTTGACGTTCATGGTCATCATTCCGTCGCTCATGACCGCGTTCGCCATGTTTGCGACGTTTGAATCGTACGGCCGCTCGCAGGGAGCGACCGGCTTGTTCGGCTGGCTGCGGAAACTCCCGTGGAGCGACGCCCGCTTTTTCGCTCCGTTTGTCGGAATGCTGTTTTTCATTCCGGCCGGCACCGGCGGGATTATTAACGCCTCGCACCAACTCAACCAAGTCGTCCATAATACGATTTGGGTGACCGGCCACTTCCATTTAACGGTGGCAACGACTGTCGTCCTAACATTTTTTGGTGCGTCATACTGGCTCATTCCGCATTTGACCGGCCGTGTGATGACGAAAGCGATGAACCGGCTCGCCATCATTCAAACGATCGTTTGGGCGGTTGGGATGACGTTCATGTCCGGCTCGATGCATTTTGCCGGTCTGCTCGGCGCACCGCGGCGCTCGGCGTTCTCAACGTACGGCAATTCGCCGCAAGCGCTTGAATGGATTCCGTACCAAATCGCGCAAGCGGTCGGCGGCACCATCTTGTTCATCGGCATTATTTTGATTCTCGTCATCGTGATCAACTTGGCCTTTTTCGCCCCGAAAGGCGAAACGGAGTTTCCGGTCGCCGAGGCAGCTGCTCCGTATGAACGGGCTGCACTGGCGCTTGAAAACTGGAAGCTTTGGATCGGCCTCGTCGTTGCGCTCATTTTGATCGCCTATACGGTGCCGATCATCGACATCATTCAAAACGCTCCGCCGGGGTCGAAAGGATACAAATTATGGTGAAACAAGAAGGTGTCCCCAAGCGATCGGGACACCTTCCTCTTTATGTGCATAAAACCGAGACATAATAGGACTTTGTCGACAGAAAAACGAAACGAACAGCGTAAGAACGATGTTTGCACTGACGCGCCTGTTCTATAATCGATAAAGCGCCTTATATTTTTCTTCTAAATATTGAATAAGATAATCGGCTTTCAGCGTTTCGCCCGTCGCATCGCGCACAAGTTCGAGCGGCTTTTTCATTTTTCCAAACTGGTGGATATGAACGGTCAACCATTCACGGATCGGTGCGATGTTCCCCTCTTCAAGCAGCCCAGCTACATCCAACTCTTTTTCCATCGCTTGCTTGAATTGCGCCGCATACATATAGCCAAGCGCATACGATGGGAAATAGCCGAAGCTGCCGCCGGACCAATGGACGTCCTGCAACACGCCGACCGCATCGTTGTGCGGGCGGATGCCAAGGTATTGTTCATATTTCTCATTCCATACATCCGGCAAGTCGATTGCTTCCAGCTCCCCAGCAAACAGCTGCTTTTCGATTTCATAGCGGATGATAATATGGAGCGGATACGTCAGTTCGTCCGCTTCAATACGAATGAGCGACGGCTTCGCTTCATTGATCGCCCGGTAAAACGCATCAAGCGAAACGTCGGCGAACTGCGTGGGCGCGTATTGCAAAAGGCGCGGGTAATGCCGCTTCCAAAACGCATAGTGGCGTCCGATCATATTTTCAAAAAAGAGCGACTGCGATTCATGAATGCCCATCGACGCCCCGCTTGCAAGCGGAGTGCCGACAAGCGACTCGGAAATGTGTTGTTCATACAGCGCATGGCCGCATTCATGGATCGTGCCAAACACCGCGGTGCGGAAGTCGCGCTCGTCGTAGCGCGTCGTAATGCGCACATCGTTCGGGTTGAGCCCGATCGCAAATGGATGGACCGTCTCATCAAGCCTCCCCTTGCCAAAATCATAGCCGAGCTCTTTAAGCAACTCAAGCAGAAAAGCGCGCTGCTTTTCTTTTGGAAACGGCGCGAACAAAAAGGACACATCCGGCTTGTTGGACGCGGCGGAAATGGCGTGCACAAGCGGGACGATGCGTTCGCGCAGGCGGCTGAACAGTTCGTCAAGCAAATCGACGGTCATGCCCGGCTCGTATTGATCGAGCAGCGTATTATACGGGTGTCCTTCATACCCCCAATAACGGATAAAGCGGCGCTGAAACTCGATGATTTGCTCCAAATACGGGCGAAACCGGGCGAAATCAGCAGCCGCTTTCGCTTCTTCCCAAACGCTTTCCGCTTTGGAACAAAGCACGACAAACTCTTTGTATTCATCCGCTGGAATTTTTTTATTGCGCTCGTATTCTTTTTTGCATTCATCAAGCGTTTTCTTTGTCACATCATCGAGCTCTTCATAGACGGCTTTGGGCGACAGCTTGGCAATAAAGGCCGCCATCTCCTCGGATGTCGACATGCGAAACACTTCTTCTGACAGCATGCCGATCACTTCTGATCGCTGCTCGACCCCTTTTTTCGGGGCGCCAGTCCGCAAATCCCAATACATGAGGCCAATCGCTTCGCGGTAGCCCGTCATTTTTTTCACGTATTGCAAAAACTGCGCTTCGATTGGTTTCACTATACTCAGTCCCCCTATGTATTTCATGGCCGTATCATCATTTCCATAACAAGGTGCCATTTTCCTGCTTGCCAGCGAGAAAATGCTATTTTTGTGGAAAATGAAAAAGGGAAGAATATCATTCTTCCCTCACCGCTGTCGGCAACACGTCTTTGATCGCCGCAATGACCCGTTCATCTTCCCTGTCGGTGACGAAAATGGAAACGATGCCGCAGTCGTCGCGCGTGCGGATGAGCCGTCCGACTCCTTGGCGAAGGCGAAGAAGCATATACGGCACATCGACGTCCCAAAACGGGTTGCTATACGCTTTTCGCTTCGCCTGAAACACCGGATCATTCGGCGGATACGGCAGCGACCAAATCATGACGTTCGACAGCGACGGCCCCGGGATGTCCAGCCCCTCCCATAAATGTTCAGAACAAAGCACCGTCTCTTCCTCGCGCTGAAATTCAGCGACCAAATCGCTGATTTCGCGGTCGCCTTCAAACAAAAACGAAAATGGTTCGCCGGCTGCCGCCTCTTTAAACTGAAGAAGCTCCTCGCGCGTCGGGAACAAGATGAGCGCCCGGCCTCCGGTTTCGCGCAATTTTTCAAGCGCATATGCGTATTTTTTGGCAAACAGCGTCTCATCCGCGCGGAACGTCGGCATAAAAATCGTCATCTGTTCGTCGTAATCAAACGGCGACGGCACGCTGAACGATAAATAGTCATCAATGCCTAAGCTTTGCGCTATATATTGGAATGATTTTCCGTTTGATAGTGTTGCCGATGAAAAGACAAACGGCATGCGTTTCGCGAACACTTTTTCGCGCAACACTTCCTGAACGGTGCGCGGCATGACGACAAACGTCGCCTCTTGACGCGACGACTCAAGCCACGTAATGGCGTCGGCGTTTTTCAAAAACAAATCGAGTGAATACTGGATTTGATCCAAATATTCATCACAATGTTCAGCTGGTAATGATCGATCGTATACGTCTCGCTTTCAAACACAAGCTCGTTGCCGATTTCGACCATTTGGCCGCGGAGCCGCTTCGCCCATTGTTCAAGACGCGGCGACGGCAAAATTTCTTTCCGGTTCGAACCCGGAACGTCTTTCGCGCACGCTTTCAGCTCATCAAAAAAGCGCGTGCTCGTCTCCAGCGTCTCCTCAATTAAATAGGCGAGCTCTTCACGGATGTCGTTTTCAAGAAGACGTGTCAGCAACGTCTCAAGCGTCGTCTCTTTCATTCGATATGTCAACGCCTTTTGCGCAGCGAACTCCAATAAATGCCCTTCGTCAAACACGACACAGCTCGCTTCCGGCAACAGCGGCAGCTGTCCTTCCCGCTTGCGCGCTTCATACGTCCAAACATGTTCCATATAAAAATCGTGCGAGCAGACGATCAAATCCGCCGCCTTCCGGTAATAGTCGCGCCAAAGCGTCTGTCCGCAGCGATGCCGCTTTTCGCACGTGAAACAGTCTTGAAACGGATCCCAGGCGATTTTTTTCCACTGTTCATCAGTCAGGTGGGCGTATTCTTTTCGGTCGCCGTAGCGGTAGAACGACTGCAACGGTTTGTTGTCATGGACGAAGGCCGGAAGTTCATCGTAAATTTGCTCATACAGCTCGATGTCGTCATCGTCATACGTCGTCACTTCTTCCAGTTTATTCAAACATAAATATTGATCCGGCGATTTCGCCAGCCGGACGTCGATTTCCAGCCCGAGCACGTTGGATAGCTTCGCAATATCGCCTTCCTTTTTGACGAGCTGCTCAATGAGCGTCTCATCGGCGCAGGCGATAATGGCCGGCTTGCCTGTATAACGGGCGTAACAAATCGCATACAACAAATACACGATCGTTTTCCCTGTGCCAACTCCCGCTTCGGCGAAGATCACCTTTTTTTCTCGAAACGCCCGCTCGAGCTGAAACGCCATATAAATTTGCTCGTCGCGCAGCTCAAAGCCGGCTTCCGGCAAAATGTCATAAAAAACATCGCCGATCCACTGGCTCAACTTATCAAAAAAGTTTTCATTTTTTTCTACAACAAACGGATAACGCTCATGGCCCATCGTCGCCACCCCTCCAATTGGCATAAACTCCCCCGGCATATCATGCATAAGCGCGCAACAAGTTTGTTGCGCGCCCGATCCCTAGTAACAAAACAATATTATGATCGATGGCCGCCGAGAAGTCAACTTCGAGCTTCGCGCGGCGGCCGCGGCCCCCAGTACTGGTAGTAATGCGTTTCAATAAAGCCGTTAAACAGTTTGCGCCGCTTCGTCGCCGGGCGGCCGTAATGCGTTTCAAAACCGCGGTGGGCGGTTAAAATGTACACCGACCACGTATCCAAGGCGGCGAAGGCGCGGCCGATGGCGCGATAGAGCGCTTCGACCTCCCGTTGTTCGCCAAGCCGTTCGCCGTATGGCGGGTTGCCGACGATCACCCCGTATTGTGCATCGGTCCGAAACTGCTCGGCGCGGCCCTCCCGAAAAGAAATGAGATCGGAAAGCCCCGCTTCGGCTGCATTCATCTTGGCGATCTCGACCATGTGCGGGTCAAGGTCAATCCCGCAAATATCAAGCGGTTGGTCGTAACGCGCCATCTGTTCCGCCTCTTGGCGCGCCTCTTCCCATACCGATTCCCCGATCCACGGCCATTGCTCTGAGACGAAATCCCGGTTAAACCCTGGGGCGATGTTTTGGCCGATCAGCGCCGCCTCAATGGCAATCGTGCCCGACCCACAAAACGGATCGACAAACGGGCGCTCGGGCGTCCAATTGGTGAGCAACACTAAGGCGGCCGCGAGCGTCTCTCTTAGCGGCGCCTCCCCTTGGCGAGCACGGTAGCCGCGTTTATGCAGCCCGGCGCCGCTTGTATCGATCGTCAACGTAGCGATATCTTTGTGAAGCGCCACCTCGATCCGATACAACGGCCCGGTTTCCGGGAACCACGACAAATGATAGCGCGCTTTTAAGCTTTCGACGACTGCCTTTTTCACAATGGCTTGGCAGTCGGAAACGCTGAACAGCGTTGATTTGACCGACTTCCCGATCACCGGAAACTCGGCATCTTTCGGCAAGTAATCGGCCCATGGCAACGCCTTCGTTTGTTCAAACAACTCCTCAAACGTCGTCGCTCGAAACTCACCGACTTTCAGCTTCACGCGGTCAGCAGTGCGCAGCCAAAGGTTGGCCCGGCAAATGGCGAGCGCATCGCCTTCAAACGTCACTTTGCCGTTCTCCACTTGGCACTCATAGCCAAGCCGGCGCACTTCTTCCGCGACGACTGATTCGAGCCCCATCGCGGCCGTGGCAATCAGCGAAAACGAAGTCATCCTGTTCCCCCTATCTGATAGGTGTATGTATCCTCATTCATGGCCTATACTTCCATTATAGTCATATGGAAGGAAAACACACAAAAGAGAAAGCCCTCCTTCCTGCAGGAGGGCTTTCCCACGATTCCAATCACCGCGTTAATCATGTTCTGTAAGCCATGTTCTGTACCTTCGTACTGCAAGCGGCTTTCGCCTCGTACTCCGGCGGTAATCATCTATCTACAGGCAGCGTACGCCGCCTGTCCTTCCCTCCGTTCATTTCCTTCGGGAAGGTGCCCCTACCATCATTTGGGTTTCTCGCTCGTGGGGTTTACCGCGTTCCACCTCTAAGGTTTCCCTTAGAGCTGCGTCACTGTGGCACTTTCAGGGTAATCGAACCATATCCGCATGCGGACGTAGGTTCTTTCCCCGCCGTCAGCCCAGCCGAAGCCAGACTGCCCTAGCTTATGGATTCGCTAGGCACGAACACTACGGGCATCTCAGCACCGTGCGAGCATGGACTTTCCTCTACGGCCGAAACCGGCCGCAGCGATTACCCGAACATGATTAACGCTGCGAGCATCTTACAGTATAGCTGATCTTGGTGTGAGAATCAAGAAGAAAAAATTAGAAATCCCTGCATCAACTTCGCCCTGCCGGCTGGTTATTCATACAGTTTCCGGCCAAACACATGCTTTTCTAAGTTGGAAAGGCGCTGCAAAATGTCGTAGTTCGTCGTTCCCGCCGACATCGCCGGCCGTTTTTGAAGCTCCTCGACTTGCCGCTTCAGCCGGGCGTTTTCCTGGCGCAGCTCGTCAATTTCTTGCTGAAATGCTTCATAATCTTTAATAATGAGATCCAAAAATTGATCCACTTCGTCTTGGTTGTACCCCCGTATGCTTACCTTAAATTCCTTTTCTAAAATGTCTTTCGGCGTCAGTTTCACTTGATGGGCTGACATGGCTTTTCACCTCAATCCGCATTCAACGATCATCTTCTCTTTATTTTTTCAGAAATTCAGCCGGTTGTCAATTGACGGATGGCTTGCCGCATCGATCGGGAAGCCGCATGGCGCCCACGCAGACTTCCCGGCGGCGCCGAAACGCCGTCCTCCCGCCCAAACGCCGCCGGCTGCCGGCGTTTTCCATCCGTAAAAAAACAGAAGCCGACAAAGCGGCTTCTGTTTTTGGCCCTTACTATCGCAACGGAAACGGCGGAAATGGCATCGGTCCCGGACCCGGGCAGTACAGATGGCGATTGGCAGCCTGAGCCACCGCCGATTCCGTATGCGGGAAATAATGTTGATGTTCATACAGGTGATGATAAACATGCGTCGTATGCGATGGATGGATATGCGGCACAATCGTTGCTTCGAAATGATGCAAAACGTTGCAACGAGGCGGATGAACGATCGGCGCCGTTACATTCGGCAGGCAATGCATCATATTCCTCTCCTTTCATCAATTTAGGCTGTTGCTTGACAATACTAGCCTATGATGAACGGAGTGGACTCGTACTAGTATAAACACCCATTTTGAAGAGCCATTCGCGCCAACAATCTACCGGCTCTCTCGCCCCCGGTGCTTCGGACGTTTTGGCATCGTCATTCGTCTTTTTGAATCCGTTATGCGGCGCCGGCCTCTCTGACGTTCATTAATAGATATAATTGAACACGACAAACGTCAAACCGACGACAATAAAAAAGAGATACAAAATTTTTTTGTACATGCTCCGCATCGTCTTCTTCTCCCTGCCATCGTTTTCGTTCATTCCGATGCCATTGTACACGTTTTTTCTTTTTTCTACAAGATTCACAACAAAAAGACGAAACATTTTCGTTTTCTGTCATATTTTGCGCTTGCCAGGGAAATGGACGAGTTCTCACCCGTTTTTCTTGCGTTCAAGCCGCGCGAGCCGCCTGCGCCATTCCGCTTCTTCTTTCTCGCTATGTTGTCGGCTCATCCTAGCGAGCGACCGCCACGCTTCATATGCCATAACGGCATAACGGTGCGCTTCGGCCGCATCCCGGAAATAATGTTCATACACCTTCGCCAGTTCAAGCCCGGCCTTCGCCTTCCAATAGCCATTTCCGTGGATCAACAAGTCGCGCCAAAGGAGAGCAGCCTCTTCATATCGTTTTTCTTTTCGGTATAAAAGCGAAAGCTGCCATTTCGCCGCCTGCGCTTCCTTCGCCCCTTTGCCGCTCGCCTCCTCGTACACCCCCCTTGCAGCCGCTGTTTCCCCGACCGCTTCGAACCAACGGGCGGCGGCCAACTGCTCCTTGGGGTCAGCGAGCCGGTCCGCTTCAAGCAGCTGAACGGATAGGTGAATGTAGAGAGCAATGAGCGACAACACGTCGCGCTCGTTATGGCGCAATACTGGCATGAGCCGGTCTGGATGGGGCGTTTGCAAAAACTCCTTGTACATCATCGGCGCCAAAAAGCCCGGCACATCATCGCCCCGCTCGACATGGAGAATGTGCCGCTCCACTTCCGAAAGGCGCAGCGAATCCAATTTGTCTTTCCATAAGCGGCGGGCGGCGTGATACAAATCAAAATGACCGAACGCTGGCAATTTTGGCACCATGTTGCGGACAAGCGCATGGCGCGTTTTCAGGCGCGGCCAGTCGAACGCTTTTCCATTATAGGTAACAAGCGTCGTATAATCGACGTCAGACAAAAAACTTTGATAGAGCGCCACTTCCGCCCCTGGGTATGGCAGAAGATGCTGGCGGATGGTGACGAAATCGCCAAGAATGCGGGCGTGGCCAAGCAAGAACATGATGTTTCCCGCCCCGCTTGAAAGTCCCATCGTCTCCGTGTCAAAAAAGAATAAGTCGCGAACGGCAAAGCCGCGGCAGGAGAGCGGATGGGAAAACGGCGCTTCCTGCCATCTTTCGTGCACTTCATACAGCGCTCCGAGCCGATAGCGGCCGTGCTGATAGTCAAGCGGATACACCGTTTCCCGAATGAGGCAGTAATCGCCGGCAAACCAATACGGCTTGGCGCCGTACTCCCGCCAAACGTCGGCATACGGCACGTCCGTCACAGGTCGTCCGTCCGGTTTCTCTTCTTCTTTTTCTTCATCGTTCTCCTTTTTATGCCGGGCGGCAAGCAATTCTTTCCATTGCGCCAACTTCGGCTTCATCCGTTCACCCCCTCCTTGCTTGACGTCGGCTTGCTTCTATAAGTTGATTCTCCCACACTCGGCAAAAACACGCATGACGACGCTTAAACGGACGGACCGGCCCAAACGGCAAGTTGTTCGTCCAAAAACTGGACAAGTTCGCGCTTCAACGACGGTCCGTCAGCGCTTGAAATGCCGATGCACGATGGGCAGCCGTCCGCACACGGGCAACGTTCGACCCATTCTTTCACATGTTTCATGATCTCTTCATACCGTTCAAACACCGCCTCCGACAGGCCGACTCCGCCTGGATAGCGATCATAAAGGAAAATCGTCGGCCGTCCGGAATGCGGCGCCTTAAGCTGCGGCACGACGTGAAGATCGGAGCGGTCGCACATGACAAACACCGGCACGAGATGACCAAGCACATTGGCGATGCCGACAAGGAGTTGTTCAAACAGCGCCGGGGAAAACCGTGACGGCACCGCCTCCCACTCGATCCACGCCGCCGATGTATGCAGCGTTTCCTCGGGAAGCCGGATCGGCCCTGATCCGATGTTTTCAAACGTCGACAGCTTCAGCTTTTTAAAAATCGTCGCCATCGCTCGGACCGATACATCACCGTAACGCACCGCCATTTGTCCGCGCGTTTCGCTCCGGTCTTCCGACAGCACATCAAGCCGGACAGCCAAATTGGCGTCCGTAAAATATTCCACATCCACTTGGCGGACGTACGCCTTTTTCTCCTCCCAGTCGAGCTTTTCGACTTGGTATTGTGCTCCTTCGTGCAAATAAATCGCTTCATCATGAAGCAGCGTCATCGCGCTGAAGCGGTCCATTTCGCCAATGACGCGATGGCGGGCGGTGTCGGAAATATCGATGATGACGACGTTTTCCTGAGCTGCGGAGCGCAAACTGATATCATGCGCCGGAAACGCGTCGCTCATCCAATGCCAGCGCCCAGCGCGTTCGTTTAGCACCCCTTGCTCGGCCAAAAAGTCGAGCACCTCTTCGACCTCGACGCCGCCGAACGTCTCGCCGCGCCGGAACGGAAGCTCATAGGCGGCGCATTTGATATGATCGACCAAAATGAGCAGATTGTCCGGGTTGATGCGCGCCGCCTCCGGCGAGCGGGCGAAAAAGTATTCTGGATGGGAGATGATGTACTGATCGAGGGGGCTTGCGCTTGCGATCATCACAACGAGCGAATCGCCCTGGCGCCGGCCGGCGCGCCCGGCTTGCTGCCACGTGCTGGCGATCGTTCCCGGATACCCTGTTAAGATGCACGCTTGCAATTGGCCGATATCAACACCGAGCTCGAGCGCATTCGTGCTCACCACACCGATAATCTCCCCGCTGCGCAACCCTTTTTCAATGGCGCGCCGCTCGTTCGGCAAGTAGCCGCCGCGGTAGCCGCGGATCGTCGTATCGCCGATTCGTTCGTTCACCACCGCCTGCAAATGGCTTAAAATCAACTCGACACGGACGCGGCTGCGGGCGAAAACGATCGTCGGAATGCGGTTGACAAGCAGCTGTCTTGCGAGCTCAACGGCCGTTTTTGTCGCGCTTTGGCGGATGTTCATCGTCCGCTCGACAACCGGCGGATTGTAAAACACGAAATATTTCCGCCCGCGCGGCGCCCCATTGTTGTCAATAAGCGTCACCGGTTCGCCGATCAGCCGCTCCGCCAACTCTTTCGGATTGGCGATCGTCGCCGACGTGCAAATAAACGTTGGTCGACTCCCGTAAAAGGCGCAAATGCGCTTTAAGCGGCGGATGACGTTCGCCACATGGCTGCCGAATACGCCGCGGTATGTATGCAGTTCATCGATGACGACGTAGCGCAGCTGTTCAAAAAGAGAAATCCATTTCGTATGGTGCGGCAAAATGGCCGTATGGAGCATATCTGGGTTGGTGATGACAATATGGCCCGCTTGACGGATTTTTTGCCGCAGCGCCGGCGCCGTGTCGCCGTCGTATGTATGGCTGTAAATCGACACCCCCATCTCGGCGATGATCTCGTTTAGTTCATTTCTTTGATCTTGAGCGAGCGCCTTCGTTGGAAAGATATACAGGGCGCGGCTCGATGGCTCTTTGGCAATGGCATCGAGCACCGGCAAATTGTAGCAAAGCGTTTTCCCTGAAGCGGTCGGCGTCACGGCGACAATGTTCCGCCCGCTTTGGACCGCGTCATAAGCGGCCGCCTGGTGCGTATACAACGAAGCGATGCCGCGCGCTTTGAGCGCCGCGCCAAGCCGCGGATCGAGTTCGTCTGGAAACGGAACGAAATTCGCTTCTTTCGGTTCGATTTCATGCCAATACACGACATTCGGATCTTGGCGAAGCTGTTCGATCCATTCCGACAGCGTCTGTTTTCTCACGTCGCATATCACCTCGTTTCTATTTTACATGCATTCCGTTTGTTTGCACTACAAAAAACGCCCACCCAGAGGCAGTCCTGTCTCGTTTCAAACTGGCAGACAACCGATATATCGGAGCCGGCCGAACGACAGAACGTTCGATTGTATCTGAACAGTTTTGGAAAAAGGATGCCTTCCTCTCATCTTCCCCGCCAAGGCGGCATCCACATGGGTCATTCTTCTTGGCACAAAAAAACGTCCAGCCGCTACAGCTGGACGGAATGGGCTCCACGATAGCCGAGCCTTGCCGACAGTTCTTTGCCGATCTGCCGCATGCGCACAGTGAGCGATGTGATGCGGTCGTCCGTCATGCGGATCGTCGGGCCGGAAACGCTGATCGCCGCGACGACGCCGCCGGTATAGTCAAAAATCGGAACGGCAACACATCGGATACCGTACTCGTTTTCTTCCAAGTCAAGCGCATACCCGTTTTGCCGGACGGTCTCAAGTTCGCGGAAAAATGCCTCGCGGTCGGTGATTGTCCAATCGGTATGCTTCGGCAGTCCTTTCCGATCGATGATCTCTGCAGCCACCGCGGGCGGCAAATGGGCTAAAATGGCCTTGCCGACCGCCGTGCAATGCATCGGAGCCCGCTTGCCGACTTTGGAGTGCATGCGCAGCGTCTCCGTTCCTTCCAATTTTTCAATATAAATGACTTCCCCTTGATCATAGACGACGAGGTGGATGACCTCGTTCGTTTCTTTTTCGAGCTCGCGCAAATATGGCTTCGCCTCTTGGCGCAAATCGATCGAATCAAGCAGCTTTGAGCTGAGCTCTAAAAACTTGTAGCCGAGCTTATACCGCTCCGTTTCCGGATGTTGTTCGATATAGCCGTATTGGGCAAGCGTCGTTAAAATGCGGTACACCGAACTTTTGTTGATGTCCATTTGTTTCGCGATTTCCGTCACGCCCAGCCCGTCCTTTTTCGTGCTGACGATTTCGATAATTTGCAGCGCCCGGCGGACCGATTTGACCGTGTTTTCTCGTTCCATCGCATTCACCTCGATTTGTTCTCTCCGCTCGCCATTATACACGAACAGCCGGGCTTTTGCAGGCGGGAGAGCAGCGCAGGCGCGCATGGCAGCGAGCGCCGCCTTAACGGACGGAACGTATTCACCGTCAGGACGCGCCTGATGCCTTGTTTGGCCCAGAGATGCCGCAGGTTCGTTATGAACGTCGGATGGAAACGGCTGGCGCTTTGGCGGCGACGAACGTATTGCGGAGCGTGCCGATGCCGTCCACATCGCATTCAATGACCGTCCCCGGGCCGACAAGCTCGGCGCCGACCGGGCTTCCCGTCAAAATGACGTCGCCCGGTTGCAGCGTCATGACATGAGACAAATACGAAATCATTTTGCTGATGGAAATGATCATCAGCTTGGTCGAGCTGTTCTGCTTTTCTTCACCATTGACCCGCGCTTTCACCGATACAGCCCGAGGATCGAGCTCTGTTTCAATGACCGGGCCGAGCGGTGTAAACGTATCGAACGATTTTCCGATCGTCCAATGGCCGTCCGGGTGGAAAAACTGCGGCGCGGTGACATCGTTGGCGACCGTATAGCCGAAAATATACGACCACACGTCTTCTTCGCTCACCTGTTTTGCCTCTTTGCCGATCACAACCGCCAGCTCGGATTCAAATTTCACTTCACCAACCCCGCTCGGAATGACCACCTCCGCTTCCGGCCCGACGACCGACGAGGATGGTTTAAAGAAAAAGACAGGAATATCTGGCAGTTCCACCGGCAGCTGTTCACTGGAGGCCACATAGTTGGCGCCAATGCCGATCACATGGCGCGGCGCAAGCGGCGCCACGAGCGAAACGCGATCATAGCGAAATACGTTTCCCGTATAATCCCAAGCGGTGAACATATTTCCTTCGATTTCGCGGATCACTTCACCGTTCACCACACCGGCGCGAATCGCGCCATCAGCGAAAAAACGGGCAAATTTCATCGATGGCTACCCCTCTCTGACACGATTTTGTTCCTCAACTTTTTCCTTGACTCGAGCCACCCCGGTCTCCATGGCGGCACGGGCGACGGCGGAAGCGACGGCCTCGACGACGCGCCGGTCAAACGGGTTCGGGATGACATACTCTTCCGTCAGCTCTTCCGGCTGGATGAGCCCGGCGATGGCTTCGGCAGCGGCAATTTTCATCGCCTCATTAATTTGCGTCGCCCGCACATCGAGCGCGCCGCGGAAAATGCCAGGGAACGCCAACACGTTGTTCACTTGGTTCGGCAAATCCGACCGGCCGGTCGCGACCACGGCGGCGCCGGCGGCTTTTGCCTCATCCGGCATGATCTCAGGCACCGGATTGGCCAAGGCGAATACGACCGCCCCGCGGTTCATCGTCCGAACCATCGCCGGCGTCAACGCCCCAGCAACCGAGACACCGATAAACACATCCGCGCCTTGAATGACGTCCGCAAGCGTCCCGGAGATACGGCGGTGATTCGTTTGCCGGGCGATTTCTTCCTTGATAGCGTTCATCCCATGCGAGCGCCCTTCATAAATCGCTCCTTTTGTGTCGCAAACGATCAGTTCGCCGACTCCGATCGACAGCAGCAATTTGGCGATCGCCACCCCGGCAGCGCCGGCGCCGTTGATGACAACCCGGCAATCGGCAAGCTGTTTGCCAACCACTTTCAAGGCGTTCGTCAGCCCAGCGGCCACGACAATCGCCGTGCCATGCTGATCATCATGAAACACCGGGATCGCCATCTCTTGGCGAAGACGCTCTTCAATGACAAAGCAGGCGGGGGCGGCGATATCTTCCAAATTGATGCCCCCAAACGCCGGTTCCAGCAACTTGACCGTTTGAATGATTTGTTCCGGATCTTCCGTATCGAGGCAAAGCGGCACGGCATCGATCCCGGCGAACGCTTTGAACAAGGCGGCTTTCCCTTCCATGACCGGAAGCGCCGCCCGCGCGCCAATGTTGCCAAGCCCAAGCACCGCCGTGCCATTCGAGACGACGGCGACAAAATTTCCCTTCACTGTATAGTTGTACATTTCGTCTTGGTCGACGTAAATTTCTTTGCACGGTTCAGCCACTCCCGGCGAATAAATGAGACTTAAATCATTGGCATTCACGACCGGCACTTTCACTTCAACTGACAGCTTTCCTCTTGCCTGCCGATGGACAAGCAACGCTCGTTCTCGCAAATGTTCCATCACTGATCCCTAGCTACTAGCCTTCCCCTATCCCCTTGTACCGCCTTTTGTGCTGCTTTGCGTTTGACAACCCGGCCAGTAGTAACTAGGAGCTGCCTCCTTTCTCTATTTATTTTCTTAATTTTCTGATCAAAATAGATAGGAAGGAACAAGGTCATCCATCCCTTGTTCCTTATACAGCTTTTGGCGTTTATTGCTGAATGGCGGCAAATTTCGCTTTTGCTTCTTGACGGCGGCGGTGCAAAATCGGCTCGGTATAGCCGTTTGGCTGTTCATAGCCGCGGAAAATGAGATCGCACGCCGCTTGGAACGCCACCGAATCATCGTAATTCGGCGCCATCGGACGATAGTTCGGATCGCCGGCGTTTTGTTCGTCGACGACTTTTGCCATCCGCTTGAGCGTCTCAAGCACTTGCTCTTTCGTGCAAATGCCATGATGGAGCCAGTTGGCGAGAATTTGGCTCGAGATGCGAAGCGTCGCCCGGTCTTCCATCAGTCCGACGTTGTGAATGTCCGGCACTTTCGAGCAGCCGATCCCTTGGTCGATCCAGCGGACGACATAGCCTAAAATGCTCTGGCAGTTGTTGTCGATTTCTTCTTGAATTTCCTCTGCCGTCCATTGCGGGTTGTCGACAACCGGAATTTGCAAAATGTCGTCGCGATAATCGTTCCGATCGTTCGCCAGTTCGCTTTGCACAGCGGAGACGTTCACTTGATGGTAATGAAGCGCATGGAGTGTGGCCGCTGTCGGCGACGGCACCCATGCCGTATTGGCGCCTGCTTTGAGCTGCGCTCCTTTTTGCTTCAGCATTTCTGCCATCAAATCCGGCATCGCCACATTCCTTTGCCGATTTGCGCCCGGCCGCGGAAGCCGGCGGCAAGCCCAACGGCGACGTTCGATTTTTCATACGCCTGCAGCCAAGTCGATGATTTCATCTCGTTTTTGCGCAGCATCGGCCCTGCTTCCATCGATGTATGAATCTCGTCGCCCGTCCGGTCGAGGAAGCCGGTGTTGATGAAGACGATGCGGTCGCGCACTTGGTAGATGCAGTTTTTCAAGTTGAGCGACGTCCGCCGCTCTTCATCCATGACGCCGATTTTGATCGTGTTCCGCTCGAGGCCGAGCATGTCTTCGACGCGGTCAAACAGCTCATTGGCAAACGCCACTTCCGCCGATCCGTGCATTTTCGGCTTGACGATGTAGATGGAACCTTTGCGCGAATTCAAGTAGCGTGTATTGCCGATGAGCGAATGTTTCATAATCAAGCTTGTAATGACGGCGTCCATGATCCCTTCATGCACTTCCTCGCCATTCGCATGCAAGATCGCGTTGTTCGTCATTAAGTGCCCGACGTTGCGCACGAACATGAGCGAACGGCCCGGCAGCACGAGCTCCCCGCCATCCGGCGTTTTGTATACGCGATCCGGGTTCAGGGAGCGCGTCATGATTTTGCCGTTTTTCTCAAATGTCGCTGTCAAATCGCCTTTAACGAGACCAAACAAGTTGCGGTAAACGAGCACTTTGTCTTCGGCGTCAACGGCCGCCACCGAATCTTCACCGTCCATGATCGTTGTCACGGCCGCTTCTAGGACAATGTCTTTGACCCCGGCTTGATCCGTTTTTCCGACCGCATGCTCGCGGTCGATTTGAATTTCAATGTGAAGGCCATTGTTCTTCAGCAACACCGCTGTCGGATGTTGCGGGTCGCCTTGGAAGCCGACGAATTTTTCCGGCTCTTTCAGCCCCGTCGTCGCCCCGCCTTCTGTCGTCACGACAAGCTGGCCATCAACAATGGCGTACTGGACAGCGTCTTTATGGGAATATTGCGCCAGCGGCACCGCTTCATCTAAAAACTGCCGCCCGTAGGCGATGACTTTCGCCCCGCGCACCGGGTTGTACGACGAACCGCGCTCGGCGCCGTCTTCTTCGCTGATGGCATCGGTGCCGTACAGCGCGTCGTACAGGCTGCCCCAACGGGCGTTGGCAGCGTTTAATGCATAGCGGGCGTTCGTCAACGGAACGACGAGCTGCGGCCCGGCTTGCACGGCAATTTCATCATCGACATTGTCGGTCGTAATCTCAAAGTCCTCGACTTCCGGCTCCAAATAGCCGATGTCTGTCAAAAATGCTTTATATTCGTTAAAATCAAAGCGGCCGCGATGCGCTTTATGCCACTCATTCAATTTTTCTTGAATTTCGTCGCGGCGGGCGAGCAATTCTTTGTTGCGCGGCGTCAAGTCGGAAATGAGCGCGCCGAAATCGCTCCAAAACTTGTCTTGATCCAACCCGCTGTTCGGCAGAAGCTCCTCGTTGACAAAGTCGTACAACACTTTGGCGACTTGGATGTTCCCTTTTTGTACGTATTCGCCCATTATTCTCTTCCCCTCTCTTGTTTCTTATTACGAAACATCGTTTCTCAATTTCTCTAAAAAGATGATACCATGAAACGAAATGACTGGCAATCGTTTTCAAAAAATTTTCATTTCACTGTCGACGGCGTCTTTGTCTCTACACAACGCCCCGGCGTCGGGAACAGCTTGCCGGCGTTGAGCAAGTTTTTCGGGTTAAACACGTCGCGGATTGCCGTTTGCGCCAAAATTTCCTCATCAGTGAAAATGAAGCGCATCTCTTCTTTTTTCTCAATGCCAACGCCATGTTCCCCTGTAATTGATCCGCCGACCGCCGCGCACGCCTTGAGGCATTCGCTTCCGGCGGCAAGCGCCCGCTCCGTCTCCCCAGGCTTGCTCGCATCAAACAACACAAGCGGGTGCAAATTGCCGTCGCCGGCGTGGAAAATGTTTGCGATTCTCAGTCCATACTTGCGGCTGATATCGGCGATTTCCCGCAGCACTTCCGGCAGCCGGCTGCGCGGAATGACGCCATCTTGCACTAAATAGTCAGGCGAAATCGCCCCCATGGCGCCAAAGCCGGTTTTCCGGTTCGCCCACCAGCGGGCCCGTTCTTCCTCTGACTGGGCGACTTTCACTTCGCGCACATGATGGCGGCGGCAAATCGTTAAAATATCGTTGATTTGTTCGTCGATCCCGGCGGAAATGCCGTCCACTTCAATGAGCAACAGCGCGGCGATGTCTTTCGGATGCCCGACCGGAAACGCGGCCGCTTCGACCGCCTCGATGGCCGTTTGGTCCATCATCTCGAGCGCCGCCGGCACGATTCCAGCGGAAATGATGTCAGAAACGGTCTGGCTCGCATCTTCCACTTCGTCAAAATAGGCGAGCACCGTCTGTTTGGCCTCGGGATTTTTCAACAAACGGACGGTGATTTTTGTCACGATGCCAAGCGTCCCTTCCGACCCGGTCAGCAGCCCGAGCAAATCGTAGCCTGGCGGATCGGGAACGCCGTTTCCGCCGATTTCAATCACTTCGCCGTTCGGCAAGACGACTTCAAGCCCTAAAATATGGTTCGTCGTCACTCCGTATTTTAAGCAGTGGGCGCCGCCAGCGTTTTCCGCGACGTTGCCGCCGATCGTGCAGCAATATTGGCTTGACGGGTCGGGCGCATAGTAATAGCCGCGGTGGGCGACCGAGTTCGTCAACTTCAAGTTGACAAACCCCGGCTCGACGACGGCGCGCCGGTTTTCGAGATCGACGTGCAACAGCCGCTTCATCCGCGTTAGGCTGATGACGACTTCGCCGTTTAGCGGAATCGCCCCGCCGCTTAACCCCGTGCCGGCGCCGCGGGCGAGAAACGGAAGATCATGCTCATGGCAGTATTTGACGACCGCCGCCACTTGCTCCGTGCTGTTTGGAAATACAACCGCCCTTGGCAAATGGCGGTGGACGGTGAAGCCGTCGCAGTCGTACGCCATTAAATCTTCCTTCCGGTACAAAATTGCCGTTTCGCCGACAATGCGGGCGAGCGCTTGGATGTGCGGGTTGTTCGTTGCAATCGGCCGTTTTCTCATATGCGCACGTCCTTCCCTTCTTCTTTTTGGTACGCCCAATCGAGCAGCTGCACCGTATGGACGATTTTTTGGTTTCGTCCATGTTTCATGACGCCAAGCGCCATTTGCAGCATGCAGCCTGGATTGCCCATCGAGATCAGCTCCACCTCTTGCGGCACGTGTTGCATTTTGCTCTCAAGCACCGCTTGTGCCATCTCCGGATGGGTGAGGTTGTAAATGCCGGCGCTGCCGCAGCAACGATCGGCGTTTGGCATGGCGACCATTTCCACCCCCGGAATGCTTTCAATCAAAGCGCGCGGCTCTTGGCGGATGCCCTGGCCATGGGCCAAATGGCACGCATCATGGTAGGTGAGGCGCACGTTCAATTCCGCTTTCGGTGGTTTGAAGCCCGTGTCATGCAAAAATTTGGACACATCCTCAACTTTGGCGGCAAATTGCTCCGCCTTTTCATGCCATTCCGGGTCATGGCGGAACAGTTCCGGATATTCTTTCAACATGCAGCCGCAGCCGGCGGCGTTAACGATGACATGGTCGACATGTTGAAACGCCTCAATATTTTGCTTGGCGAGCTTCCGGCCGGTTTCGCGGTCGCCGGCGTGAACGTGAAGCGCCCCGCAGCACGTCTGGTTCGGGACGATGACGACATCGTTGCCGTTATGGGTCAACACACGGATCGTCGCTTCGTTAATATCACTAAACATAACATCCATGACGCATCCGGTCAAAATCGCGACGGTTCGCTTTGTTTCCCCCTTCGCCTTAATGAGCGGCTGATGTTTATACTTTCTCCGAACCGGCGTACCGACCGCTGGCAAAATCGCCTCCATCTCAGCCAAGTGATCGGGCATGACACGCAGCAGTCCGGTTTTGCGCGCCACCGTCTGCAAGCCGCTTTTTTGGTACCATTTCAGCAGGCGGCCGAGCCAATCGAGGCGCGACGGATGCGGAAAAATGCCTTTTAAGAAAACGTCGCTGACAAGCGCCTTCCAACCGGTGAGCGGAACCGCCTGGCGGAGCTGGCCGCGCACTTGTTCAATGAGCCCACCGACATCGACATCGGCCGGGCAAGCCGTCGTGCATGCACGGCAATCCAAGCACGTAAAAATCGGATCGAGCAAATCAGGCGTCAACTCAAGCTTCCCTTCGCCGACCGACTTCATCAAATGAACGCGGCCGCGCGGAGAGTGCTGTTCTTCACCCGTCTGTTCGTACGTCGGGCATGATTCTAAACACATGCCGCAATGAACGCAATCAGCCCACTTGCTCGGGTCCGGCAAATCGTGAAAACGATAGTTTCCAAGACTCGCGGTCGCACACGCCGGGCTGTCCGCCCGCTCATTGGTCATCGTGCTCATCATTAAATCCCCCCAATAAAGCGTTGATCGTTGACCGTTTTGTTCGGATCGATTTTTCGCTTAATGCCTTCGAGCAGGAAAAAGTACGACGGCTTTCCGCCCCAGACGTCGACGCGCTGGCGCAGCGAAAGCGGCAAATGTTTCACAATCGCGTAGCCGCCCAGGCGAACCGCTGCCTGACGCAGCTCCTCTATTGCCGCCAACACTCCTTCTTCACTCCCATGTACATACGCCTGACAAAGCCCGTGGCCCAATCCGCCGTGCGCCTCGATGCGGACATGGCAACGGTCAGCGATTAAAACGCTTTCACGCAAGACCGAAAGCACATCCAAGTTGACAACCCCGATTTTCACTGCCGCTTCAACACTGTTTTCCGCCTGCTCCAGACGCCCGTTCGGTGCAATCGTGTAAAACGTCCGCCAAAACGCCGCTGTCTCTTCGCCGGCTAAAATGGACATTTCCACCGCTTTCGGCCGCAGCCGTTCCACCCATTGTTCTTGGTAATGGACGGCGTTTTCCACATCTTCAAACCCGATCACAAGCGTATAAACCGGCCGTCCCGTCAGCCGCTCGGAAAGCGCCGGGTTAAGCAGTTCAAAGCAAACCGGCTCCATCATCGTATCAAGGAAGGAAACCGCAAACGAGCGAATATCATGAACATCGCCGGTTGGAAATGACAATAAAACAACACTTTCATATTTTGGCAGCGGCCGGAGCTTGAGCGTGATCTCGCTCAACACGCCGAGCGTCCCCATCGCTCCAATGAACAGCTTGTTCATATCGTAGCCGGCGACGTTTTTCACGACTTTGCCGCCTGAACGGATGATCGTCCCATCTGGGTACACGATGCGCATCCCGATGACGGAATCGCGCGCCGACCCGTAGCCGAGACGCTTCGGTCCGCTGTCGTTGGCCGCAATCACTCCGCCGATCGTCGCTTCCTCCGGCCAAAACGGATCTAAGGCGACCTTTTGCCGATACGGGGCGAGCGCGCGCTGCAAATCGCCAAATTTCGTTCCTGCCTTGACGGTGACCGTCATATCAGCGGCCGCATGTTCGACAATGCCGGTATAGTGTTCCAACGACAACAAGATGTCTGCCTGTTCCCGCTGCCCGCCAAATCCCCGTTTTGTGCCGCGTCCAGCGATGACGACTTTTTTGCCATGGCGGTCGGCATAGCGGAGCACCGCAGCGATTTCTTCCTCTGCTCGCGGATAGACGGCCACCGCCCCATCATTGCCGAGGGGATGGAACGATTCATTCCGTTTGATCTGTTCTGGATGCAAAAACGCCTGCAGCTCCTCAATCCATGTCAATGAAAGCATGAGCGCCCTCCTTCGTTTCGTAATAAGAAACATCGTTTCTTTTTATCTGTAAAAAAAAGCGAACCGCTCGAACCGTTTTCTTTATCAGGCGGAGGGTGTCCCAAAAGAATCAGGACACCTTTTCTGATCACCGTCATATATACAAGTGATTTAGCGCAAAACAACCTTTGGAGCCAACCCTCCCTGCTACTTCTATTAAACCATCGCTCCTCCATTTTTTCAACGAATTTTTTGAATTTGACGATCATTTTGTCCATTCTGTCTCTTTTACCACCACCCCGACCTGCTGCTCGAGCGGCTGAATGACCGCGGCCATATCCAAGTCGGCAAGGCCTGCGGCGATCGCTGCGGCAAACGCTTTTTCCGCCTGAACGCCAAGACGGTGGCCAAGGCCGATGTCATCCATCAACTCGTTCGCCAGGCGCACGTCCTTGTGCACATACTTCACCGCCCCGCCAGGAGTGAATTGACGCGGCAGCACGAACTGCTCCATATGGCGGCGCAGCATCCGGCTGTCTCCGTAGCTTTCTTTTAACAGCCGATACAGCTTCCCGGCATCAAGCCCATAAGCGACGCCAGCGACCATCGCTTCCGCCGCGGCGACGGAATGGACAGCAACCAAGTACTGATTGATCACTTTCGCCGCGCTGCCGGCGCCGCTTTCTCCTAAATATTCAACCGTTTTTCCTAACACCCGAAGCAACGGGCGCACCTGCTCCCATGCTTCTTTCGCCCCGCCGACCATGATCGTCAGCGCCCCTTGCTCCGCCCCTTCCGGCCCGCCGCTTACTGGCGCATCCAAATAGGCGACGCCGTGCTCATCGGCGCGCCGAGCGACAAACCGACTTGTTTTCGGACCGACGGTCGTAAAATCAAGACAAATCGTCCCAGGCCGGGCCACGCTGAGGACGCCGCCTTCACCTGTATACACTTCGATGACATCATCCGGCATCGATAAGCACGTGCAAATGATATCCGCCTCACCAGCCAGCTCTGCCACTGTCGCCGCCTGTCGGGCGCCAAGGTTGACAAGCGGAACCGCTTTTTCTGTCGTACGGTTGTACACCGTAACATTGAATCCCGCTTCAAGCAGCCGCTTCGCCATGCGCGATCCCATCACGCCCAATCCGATAAAGCCGACGCGCATCATCGTCCGCCTCCCCCTTTCATTCCGCGGTATTCCTCATACCAGGCAAAACTTTCGCTGCTTTTCCCTGATGGAATGTACTCAAGTCCAATCGCTCCATTGTAGCCGTGCTCTTGCAAAAATGCGAAAATCTCGCGATACGGAAGCGCTCCCGTCCCCGGCTCATGCCGCCCGGGGGCATCAGCGAATTGCACATGCGCGATGAGCGGTGCGTAGTCGGCAAACGTCGCTGTCACATTGCGTCCGAGCCGAGCCATATGATAGACGTCATATTGCAATTTCACATTCGTCCGGCCGAGATCGCGGATGATCGCCGCCGCTTCCTCAATATCGGTTAAAAAGTAGCCGGGCATATCGAACGGATTGATCGGTTCAATCGTCAGCGTCAAACCGTGGACGCCGAGCGCAGCGGCCGCCTCATCCAAGCGGCGCATGTATATTTCTTTCGCCCGTTCCCGCGGCAAATCGGCCGGAACCACTCCAGCCATGCAATGAAGACGCGGCGCGCCAAGCGCGAGCGCATAGCGCACCCCTTCCTCAAGCGCACGGCGGAAATCGTCATGACGGCCGGGAAGAATCGCCAGTCCGCGCTCCCCCTTTTCCCAATCGCCAGCGGGCAAATTCAGCAAAACAAGCGACAGCTCAAGCTGCTCGAGTTCATCAGCAATCGCCTCAGGAGCCACCGAGTACGGAAACTGGCATTCAACGTGCGAAAACCCATGCTGCTTCGCCTTGGCAAACCGGGCGAGAAACGGCGCTTCCGTGAAAATCGTCGATACATTGACGGCAAACTTCATCATGAGGCTCCTTTCTTCTCCATTTCTTTCCCTATATTCGCCCCACCCTTTGCCGATTCCTGCCTCACCGCGTTTCACCTTTAATGCCGTAAAAAAACAGCCGCACCATGTCTTCGACCAACCGCTCATTATACAGGGAAGCCGGAATTTTTTCCGACAGCTCCCGCCATCCGTTCAAGTAAAGCAACAACGCCTCGATAGATAAACGCGGGTCAACTTCCCCTTTTTTCTGGGCTTCGCGAATCATGTCCACCACCAGCGGCAGCACCCGCGTTTCATTTAGCAGCTCGATCGAACGGCGAAATTCTTCATCCTCCTGCATCCAGCGCAGCATCACATCTGCCCAACCTTCTTTAAACAATTTCACCTCTTGGAAAATCGTATGCTTCACCTTTTCCTCAAACGATCCCGCTTGTTTCAAAAACGCCTCGTATTCATCACTTGCCGGACCACGTCATCGAGGAGCGTTTCGCGGATGAGATTTTCCTTGCTTCCGAAATAATTGTAGATTGTCACCGGCGATACATGGGCCTGTTTCGCGATCTCTTGGATCGTCACCTCGCGCGGGTCCCTTATTTTTTGGAGCAGCTCCAGCACCGCCTGCTTGATCGCCTGCTTTTTTTGTTCTGTCCGCCTAGCAAAGCCGTTCATCCAGCACCACCTTCCACTCTGTTTTTCTTTATCTATTCTACTTCTAACTATAATGAAATATAAATAAAAACAAATTACAAAATTCATTGATGAACCACCAAACAATGACGTATAATAAAAATGAAATATTTAAACATAAATATTTCAAAAAATCAGCTCTAGGGGAGGTCATGCCATGATCGAACTACAACAGTTAACCAAAGTCTTTCCGAACGGCAGGGGGATTTTTGATGTCACCTTAACCGTCCATGAAGGGGAAGTGTTCGGATTTTTAGGGCCGAACGGCGCGGGAAAGTCCACGACGATCCGGCACTTGCTTGGATTTCTGAAGCCGACGAAAGGCCGCGCCGCCATCAAAGGGGTCGACTGTTGGCAAGAGTCCGTAAAAGTGCAGGCGTCAATCGGCTATTTGCCCGGTGAAATCGCCTTTCCCGACGGAATGACCGGGATGGAACTGCTCGACTTGCTGGCTGGGATGCGGCGAATGAACTCGACCCGCTACCGTGATGAGCTGATTGAACGGCTGCAGTTGGATGTCCGACTTCCGCTCCGGAAAATGTCCAAGGGAACAAAGCAAAAAGTCGGCCTTGTCGCTGCGCTCATGCATGATCCCGAGGTGATCATTCTCGATGAACCGACATCCGGCCTTGACCCGCTCATGCAACAAACGTTCATCGATCTTATTCGTGAAGAAAAGCAAAAAGGGAAAACGATCTTTTTGTCTTCACACATCTTTCCTGAAATCGAGCGGACGTGCGATCGAGTAGCCATCATGAAAGACGGCCGCCTGATGGCCGTCAATGACATTCATGAACTGCAATCGATGCAGCGAAAGCTGTTTGACGTCATGTTGTCCCGCGAAGAGGATGTCGCGAAACTGCTCGCCTCGCCGCTCGAGGTCGTCCACCATGCCGGCCGCCGAGTCTGCATCGCCGTGCAAGGAAACTACGATGCCTTCATTCGCGAGCTGGCTCAATACCAAGTGCAAAGTATCGATCTCCGCACACAAAGCTTAGAAGATATTTTTCTGCATTACTATGATCGCCGGGGGGACGAACGATGAATGCCGCATTATATAAACATATGGTCAAAGCGCAGGCCAAAACGATCATCAGCTATTCGGTCGGATCAGCCTTTTATATCGCGCTGATCGCCGGCGTCTATCCATCGTTGGCCGATTCCAAAGCCATCAATCACTATCTTCAACAGCTGCCGGATGAGCTTCTGAAAGTGTTCAACATCACCGGCATGGGCAACCTGCTCGAATTCATCGCCGGGGAGTATTACGGGCTGCTGTTTATTTTAATCGGCTCGATTTATTGCATCACCGCCGCCAATCAACTGATGGCGCGGCCCATTGACCGTGGTTGGATGGCCTATTTGCTTGCGACGCCGAATTCGCGGCGAACGATCGCCTTCACCCAAGCGCTCGTACTGCTCACGGGATTAGCGGCCATCGTCATCTTGACAACCGCAGCTGGTTTTGCCGCCGACGCGTGGTTCGTTGCCGATGATGCTCTCGATGCAGAGCGGTTCCTGATCATGAATGCGATTGGGTTCCTTCTCTTTTTCGCCATCAGCGGCTATTCGTTTTTCTTCTCCGCCATAGCCAGCGACGAAAAGCGGGCGCTTTCTTTATCTGGCGGGGTCACCGTTCTGTCTTACAGCTTGGACCTTATCGGCAAGCTGGCTGAGAAAGCGGAATGGCTTCGGTATGGGTCAATCTTTGCCGCCTTCGAACCCGGAAAAATCGCCCAAGGCCAAGCCGAATGGCTCCCTGTCTCCCTGTTGTTATTGGCGATCGGCGCCCTCGGCTACACGGTGGGGATCAGTTTCTTTTCCAAACGCGACTTGCCGCTTTGATCAATGCCACCGTCATGGAAAAAGAGGGTGTCCCAAAAGGATGGGGACGCCCTCTTCCGCCTCCATATATGCGTGCTGACCGCTTCTTTAACACTATATGTTGTGCCTATCTTAAAGACAGACGGCCTTTTGGGTCAGCCCCTTTTTGGCGCTCAATCCTCATCGCTGGCGAAAAAACGCAAAATGTAGACAAACAAATTGATGAAATCAAGGTAAATATTGACGACAATCATCGGGATATCCGCTTCCGTAAAGCCATAGCGGGCCAAACGGTTGATGTCGTAAATCGTAAAGCCAAGGAAAATCAAAATCCCCAAAGCGGCGATGCCCATTTGCCCGACGCTTGAGAATGGGATGAACCATTGGATGATCAGCAAGCCAAGAAGCGCAAACGCGCCAAGCATCAAAAACCCGCCGAGGAACGAAAAATCTTCTTTCGTTCTCGCCGCGTAAATGGCAACGCCGGAAAACGAGACGACGGCCAGCGCAAACGCTTTGAACACCGCCGCTGCGCCGATGACGGACAAGTAATAGCCGATGAGCGGATAGAGCGTCGCCCCCGAGACAAACATAAACGCAAACATGAGCGGATAGCCGACCGCTTTTTTGCTGCGGGCGAAGATCATCACCAAAAGCAAAATGAGTTCCAAGCCATAGAGCGGCAAGTACATCCCGGCCGGCACCCATTGCCCGGCATACAGCCCTGCGGTCGCAACAGCCAGCGCCGCTAAAAAGGAAACCGCCAACTTCGCCACCGGGCTGTGCGGACGATAAACGGTCGAATGGTTCATGGCAACCCCCTCCTTTTTCTTTCTAGTTTAGCATATATTTGTTTCTTGTCACAGCCCTTTCTTTTGGATTGACGCAGACGGCATGACCCATCGTTCAATCGATCGAAACCAGCGGGCGGCAAACCATTTTTTCAGCACCGGCGGAACGACAAGCAAAATGAAAAAAATGCGGAACATTTGATAACTTGTCACAACAGCAAGATCGGCATGCGCTTCCCGCGCCAAAATCCCCATTTGATCCATACCCCCCGGCGCCAAAGCGATGAACGCTGTCAAATACGGCACGCCATGCAAAACCGTTAAGACAAATGCGGAAGCCATGGAAAACAAAATGAGCGCAAGGCCGGTGGCCATCGCGGCCAGCACCGCTCTTCCTTTTTCCGCGATGCGGGCCGGTTTCAGCATGACGCCTAGGTAAGCCCCCATCGCGATTTGCGCGATATCCAACAAAGGAGCAGGCAAAGGCGGCGCCGGCGCCCCGGCCATGACCAGAGCCGCTGTTCCGATGATCGGGCCGAGCAAATAGGCAGTCGGCAGTTTGATGCGTCTTCCGATGATCGCGCCGGCGACTGTGACGATCACATACAGCCAAACAAGACCAACGCTCCAATGCGCCTCTTGTCCGCTTTCTGCGCCCGTCCCTGCCTCAGCGCCGCCGGAAAAGAACGGGCTTAAGGCGATGAGGGGAACGAGAAATACAACGCCCATCAGGCGCATGACTTGAAAAAACGTGACAATCGTGGCATCGACACCGTCGAGCTCTTCGCCCAACACAAGCATTTGCGACAATCCGCCGGGGATGCTGCCGGTGACGACTGAACGGAGCGGAATCTTTGTCCATCTCGCGACAAGGCAAGAAACAAGGAAGCTAAACAGCAAAATCAACACCGTCGCCAGCAACATCACCGGCAATTGCCGGCCCATCTCCACAAGCGTTCCTGCCGTCATCGATGCCCCTAGCGTATAGCCGATCGGAATAAGCGCAGCGTTGCGAATGCCGACCGGCCAATACAACGCTCCCTTCCAAAAACGGCCGACCAAAAGCAACGCGGCGGCTGGGCCGAGCATCCAATGGAGTGGAATGCGGAACAAGGCGAAAATAAAGCCGCCGAGCGCCCCAATCACCAGCGTCAACGCGATGCGCGCCATGTTGTTCCACTTCTCTTGTCTTTTCGAGGCCAAGCGAACACCTTCTCTCTTCCTTTCACAACGACTTTCACCGAATCAACCATTCTCTGTGCTCTCCCTCATGCACATAGCGAAAGCCTTCAGCCGTCCATAGTCAATACATCGTCAATACACACAGCGATGAGACCGTGCAAACAAGAAGAAAAAGATGGAAAAACAAAAAGGATCATTGATATAATATTGTCTGATTCAGTGACATACTCCCACCACCTACGCTTCGCTTAGAGGTGGGGGCTTCTCGGGTAATCCCATCTCATGATGGGAAGTTGACCGAGCGATCCCCGTGTGCCCCACGGTTTTACTGAAATTCA
>NZ_ATCO01000113.1:0-9319 GCF_000422025.1 Geobacillus sp. WSUCF1
TTGGGCGACTTGATGTTCGATAGTGCCCATGCGTTCGTTGAGATGAGCAACTTGGTGCTCAAGGTTGCTTGTCCGCTCATTCAACTGAGTGAACTGCTGCTCAAGGGCGCTTGTTCGTTCGTTAAGCTGTGCGACCTGGCGTTCGAGAACGCTCGTGCGCTCATTCAGCTTGGTCATTTGAGCTTCAAGAGCACCTGTTCGTTCATTGAGCTGGGCCACTTGCCCCTCCAAGGCGCCAACCCGTTGCTCGAGCGATTCGACCGCCGCGCGCGTCGCTTTCACTTCATGCAAAATTTCCCGCAGCAACGCTTCCATTCGTTTCACCTCCTTTTCCCCTCTATTTTACAAAAAACGCGCGCCGATGGCGAGAAAAAATAGGAAAACGGTTTTTGCTAGAAAAAGAGCGGAGAGAATCGTTACAATAAACATAGGAAAAAACCGAAGCAAAGGTGGACGGAAATGGACGCCACATGGCTCAAGCCCATTGTCGAAACCAAATATTTATCGACGGAAAACGCGCACCGCTACCGGGCGATTTTGCGCTATTTCTACATCCAGCACGAGCGGATGCGCCAATTTTTGTTTCCGGAAGAAGTGTACGCCTTTTTAAAGCAGCACGAGGAGTTTGCGGATTACACGGAAGATGACTTGCAGCAAGACCTCGACCAGCTCGTCAAATGGAACAACTTGATCGCCCGCCAAGAGACGTCCCATGTCCGGACGATTGAAGAGTTTAAGAAAAAGCGGTTTCGCTACCAATGCAGCCCGTACACGGTGGAGATCGAGCGGATGATCCGCACCCTTGAGCAGCTCGGAGATTCGTTCGGAGGATCCCTCGAGAAAACACGGTTCGACCGTTTGTATGCATCTCTTTCCCGCATGGAGGCGATCATCGCTTCTGATTTTCAAGAACAAGCGGATGAAATGCATCAAGTATGGGAAGAGACGTTCGATTATTTTAAGAAAATCATCCAAAATTCCGCCGACTATATCGCTTATTTGCACAGTGAAAACTTGGAAGAGCGGATGACGTCCGAGTCGTTTCTCGTCTATAAAGAGCAGTTTACGGCGTACTTGCGCGATTTTATCGTCGCCTTGCAAAAAACGTCGATGCAGATTGAACAATTGCTTGAAGATCTGCCGGAAGAAGGGGTTCGGCAGTTCATCGAGCGTGTCGTCGACTATGAGCGGTCGATCCCGCGCTTTGCCGATGCGCTGCCGCCGCGCGCTGTGCAGATTGAAGAAAAATGGGAGACGTGGCGCAGCCTGTGCGAATGGTTTTTAGGCCGCAACGGGCGCGAGAGCGAGCTTTCGTTTTTGCAATACCAGACGAATGAGGCGATTCGCCGCCTGACGCGCGTCGTGCAGCGGCTTGGCGAGCGGCATCATCATTTTCGCAGCCGCAAAGGCGACTACTTGCATTTGGCCCGTTGGTTTTCCCGCCTTGAATCGATTGAAGAGGCGCACTGCCTGTCAGCGGTCGTATTCGGCTGCTTCCATACGAAACATCTCGTCGCTGACACGGAAGCAACCGACAACATATACCGCGACGTATGGGACGAGCCGCCAGCCGAGTGGGTGACGAAGCCGCGCGTCCGCCATTACGGGGAAAAGAAAAAACCGCAGGCAATAGAAGACAAAGAACGGGAGAAAGAAGAAGCCCGCCTTCGCTATTTGGAAGAAAAAGCGCGCGAGGAAGCGGCGCTCAGACAGCTTGTGACCGACGGGAAAATCGTGCTTGCCGACCTTCCCGAGGTGACCCCATACGTACGGAAAACGCTGCTCGGCTGGATCGCCAAAGCGATGGGGCGCGAGGGGCAAGCAATGAAGACGGAAAACGGGTGGGTGGTCAAAGTGGTGAACAAAGAGGGGACGATTTGCCTTCGCGCAGAAGATGGGGAACTCGTGATGCCGAACTACGAAATTCATGTGCTTTCGGGAGGTGAGTGAGGATGGAAACGGCGTTTGACGACAAGGCGAAAGAAGCGCTCGCCGCGCTGTTTGAGCAGTTTTGGATCATTCGCGACCAAGAGCCGGATTTGTACCAGCTCGTCCGTGAGCGCGAACATGTGTTGAAACGGTATGTGGAGGAGAAGTTTGGGTATCGACTCATCGTCCACCGCTATTTCGCCAAGCTCGAGAAAATTCCCGCCGATCCCGAGCCGTGGATGGGCATCGAGTCGTTTCAAGAGCCGCTTGACTATGCGCTGTTTTGCTGCTTGATGGCGTATTTGGAAGGAAAAACGGTGGAAGAAAAGTTTTTGCTTTCTGACGTATGCGAAGAAATTCGCGCCATGTACCCGGGGGATCTACCGGTCGATTGGACGAACTACTCGCATCGGCGCTCGCTCATCCGCGTGTTGAAGACAGCGGAACAAATCGGACTCGTCCGCCGGATGGATGGGGAGATTGAGGCGTTCGCCCAGCATGTGGAGGAAGAGGCGCTGTACGAAGTGCCGGTGCTCGCCCGTTATTTTATGCGCACGTATCCGAAAGATTTGTTGCAATATGAATCGATCGACGAATTGCTCGCCGAGGAGTGGAAAGCCTCGCCGCAAGATTATCGGCGCCATCGCCTGTATCGGAAGCTGTTTTTATCCCCGGCGGTGCATCGGACGGAAGGGGACGAGCAAGACTTTTACTACTTGCGCAACTTCCGCCATCGGCTGCGTGACGATATCGAAGCGCATACGCCGTTTCGGTATGAATTGTACAAAAATGCTGCCATGTTGACGCTTCCCGAACGGCAGGCGCCGTACACGACATTTCCCGACCAGAAAGGAACGTCGGAGATCATCCTTCATTTTTCTGCCTTGGTGCGCGAGCGGCTTGGGGAATATCCGCCGGATGAATACGGCCGCATCCGGTTGACGTTTGAACAATTTTCCGCCTGGCTTGCCGATTGCCGCCGCCGTTACGGGGCGGGGTGGGGGAAAACGTACCGCGACATGTCGGCTGTCGAGCTTGTCCGCGAAATGCTTGCGGCGCTCAACGAATGGCGCATGGCCGATGTGGAGCACGGCACCGGAATGATCGTCCTTTACCCGCTGCTCGGGCGGGTGTCGGGACGGTATCCAGATGATTTTGACGCGAAAGAGGGGGAGGAACATGGCGAATCCATGGGTGCTTCATCGCGCGGGGCTGATTAATTTTTGGTATTACGACGAGCAATACTTTCACTTCGCTGACGGCAAGCTGCTGTTGCGGGGAAGCAACGGGGCGGGCAAGTCGGTGACGATGCAAAGCTTGATCCCGGTGCTTTTAGACGGCAAGAAGACGCCCGATCGCCTCGATCCGTTCGGTTCACGGGCGCGGCGCATGGAAGACTACTTGCTTGGGGAAAAAGACGTCGTCAATCGCGATGAGCGGACGGGGTATTTGTTTTTAGAATATAAACGGAAAGAATCCGACCAATACGTCACAACGGGCATCGGCCTGCGCGCGAAGCGGCAAAAAAGCCTCGACTTTTGGGGGTTTGTCATGTTCGACAACCGCCGCATCGGCTATGACCTTCAGTTGTATAAACAAGAAAAAACAGGTGAAAAAATCCCGCTGACGAAACGCGAGCTCGCCGCATTGCTCGGTGCGGGCGGGACGGTCGTCGAGACGCAAAAAGAGTATATGGAGCTCGTGAACAAACATGTGTTTCGTTTTGAGACGATCGACGCGTTTCAAGAATTGATCGAACTGCTCATTCAACTGCGCAGCCCGAAGCTGTCGAAAGACTTTAAGCCGACGGTGATTTATGAGATTTTGGAAAGCTCGCTGCCTCCGTTGACCGATGACGAGCTCCGCCATTTATCCGAAACGATTGAAAACATGGACCAAGCCAAGCAGCAACTTGAGCAGCTCGAACGCGACGAACGGGCGTTGAAGCGTCTTTGCGATCAGTACCGCCTGTACAACGAATATATGATCGCCGAAAAGGCGGCAGAATACGTAAAAGCGGTCAAACAAGCGGAACAGCTCGCTGCTGAACAACACCGCCTTCACGATGAAGAAGAAAAGACGCGAAAGGCGCTTGATGAGCTTGAGGAGTCCATCACCCGCCTCGGCCGCGAGGAAGACGTGCTGCGAGCGCGCGAAATCGACTTGGCTGGCCATGAAGTGTTTCAGCAGGCGGAAAAGTATGAACAGCTGAAAGCCGAACGGCAGCGCTAGAGGAGCGGCGGGAGCGGCACGAGCAGACGATTGCGGAAAAAGAACGGCAGGAACGTCAGCACCGCCGCCGCCTAGATGAATCGGAAGCGCGGTTGGATGACCTTGAGCAGAAGCTTGAAGATGAGTTGGAGCAGTTGCGCATGGATGCCGAAGAAGGAGCGTTTCCCTTGCATGAAACGAACGAAGGCGACTTTCACCGCCATCGCCAAAAGCAGCAGGAGTTTTCGTTTGCCGCTTGGAAGCAGGAAGCCGATCGTCATGTCGAACGGCTTGAGGGGCTGGCGCGCCTTTGGCGCAGGCATGACGAGGTGAAACGGCGCTATGAAGAAGCGAGCAGCGAAGCGGGCGAAAGGCGGCGGGAAATGGACGAATGGCGCCACCAGCAATGGAAATGGGAAGAGCTGTTCGAAGAGGAGAAAGAGCGGTTTGAACAAGCCGTGCTTGCCTGGGTCGAGCAGGGAGGAATCGACGTTTCCGAAACGGACATTCAGGCGTTTTTGCAACAAATGGGCGCCCTCTATGAGCAGTATTCGCTCGATGATTTGAAGCGCCCGTTCGTTCAAGCGTATTACGATGCCGTCGGCAAGAAAAAGGATGAGAAATGGCGGCTCGAGCATGACATCCGTCTGTTGGAAGAAAAACGGGCAGAGCGCGAGGCCGAACTGCGTCAATGGCGGGAACAACGCGACCCCGAGCCTGAACGGGATGAACAAACCGTCGCCGCCCGGTTGGCGTTGGAGGAGAAAGGCATTCCGTTTGTCCCGTTTTATGCCGCGGTCGAATTTGTCGACGATGTGCCTGACGATGTGCGCGAGCGGATCGAATCGGCGCTTTCACACGCGGGGCTGCTTGACGCCTCATTACCGCTCGCGAGATTGACGTCGCCTGCGATCGTGTGCTCACTCCGAACCCGGCTCATATGGCGCATACGCTCGCCGATTATTTGCGCCCCGACAAAGACGCCCCTGTGTCAATGGAACGGATCGACGAAGTGCTCCGAAGCATCATGATCACCGATGTGGAACAAGAAGGCGGCATGACGATCGATGAAACGGGGCGCTATTCGCTCGGCCTTGTGCGCGGCCATGCGCCGCGGAGATCGAAGGCGATGTTCATTGGCCGTGCGGCGCGCGAACGGTGGCGGCTTGAGAACATCGCGGCGCTGGAAGCCGAGATCGCCGCTGTGGGGCAAGAGATCGACCGTCTGCGCGGGGCGCATCAGGCGGTGGAAGCGGCCATCCAAGCGCTCGCCGACTGGTTGGCGTCCTTCCCATCGGACCGCGATGTGCGCACCGCGTTTGACGAAGCGCAAGAAGCGCGCCGCCAAGCCGAAAGCAAAGAACGGGAATGGAAGCGGCAAGAAGAAAAAGCCGCTCTCTTGGCGCGCGAATGGAAACAAATCAAACAACAGCTCCACGACGAGTCGGCCGAGCTCGATTTGGCCTTTACTTTAGACGGCTGTGAACAAGCCCAGCTCGCCATGAAATCGTACGTCCGCCATGTGCACGAACTCGAAGTGCTTTACCGCGAAACGCGCCATACCGAGGCGATGATCGCCCAACAGCGCGAGCGGCTCGCGGCGCTGGAAACGGAGATCGACGAAGCGAAAGGCGAACGAAATCGGCTTCGGGATGAAACCGAGCGGCTCGCCTTGCGAATCGCGGAGATGGAACGGACGCTCGCGCAAATGGGGGCGGATGACATTCGCGCCGAAATCGCCCGCATCCAAGAACGATTGGCGTTTTTGCGCCGCGAAATTCCGCGCCTTGTCAACGAACGGGCGCGGACGGAACAGCGGCTCATGCGCTTAGTCGAAGAGCGGGAAAAAGGGGCGCAGCGGGAAGCGTTCGCCCGCGAGCTCGCCGCGATGTGGGAAAAGTCGTTTGCCCGTGAAGCGGCGCTTGGGCTTGTGGATCTTGATCGTTCCCGCTCCCTCCTGGAGCAGGCGAAAGAAGCGAAACAACGGTACGAAGCAGTGTTAAAAGAGACGCGTTCCTCGCTTCTGGCGCGGCTGAACACCGTCTTTTTCCAAGAGTCGTCCAACTTGACCGAATACCGGGCGTCCTTCGAGCCGCTGGAAGAACAAACGAAGCCCGAATGGACCGCCGCTGCCCCAGACGATGAGATGGCCATGAAAGCCGCGGACTGGCGGGAGAAACAAGAACGGCACGTCATTTACCTCGACTACAAAGGCGAGCGCGCCACGCCGTTTGCGGTGCTGGCGGAAGTGGAGCGCGACATCGTCTTGCAGCACGAGTATATGAAAGAACAAGACCGCGAGCTGTATGAGGACGTCATTTTAAAATCAGTCGGCCGCATTTTGCGCAGCCGCATTCAGCGCGCCGAACGGTGGGTGAATGATATGAATAAACTGATGGGCGGCCTCGACACATCATCAGGGCTTGTGCTGTCCATTCAATGGAAGCCGAAAACGGCGGAGACGGAAGCGGAGCTCGATACGAAAGAATTGGTGCGCCTATTGCGGATCGATTCACGGCTGTTGAAAGAGGAAGATTTGCAGCGGGTGACGAACCATTTCCGCTCGAAAATCGCCCGCGCCCGCGAATTGCTTGAAGAGCGCGGCCAAGGCAGCACGCTCCATCAAATCATTAAAGAAGTGCTCGACTATCGGAAATGGTTTTCCTTCACTTTGTACTATGAAAAAACAAACGAGCCGAAACGCGAGCTGACGAACCACCGCTTTTACCAATTCAGCGGCGGGGAAAAGGCGATGGCGATGTACATTCCGCTTTTCGCCGCGGCGTATTCGCGCTACCAAGAAGCGGGCGATGACGCCCCGTACATCATCTCCCTTGACGAGGCGTTCGCCGGCGTTGACGAAAACAACATCCGCAACCTGTTCGGACTTGTCGAACAGCTCGGCTTTAACTACATCATGAACTCGCAGGCGCTTTGGGGCGACTACGACACCGTGCCCGCGTTGTCCATTTGCGAACTCGTCCGCCCGCGCAATGCGTCGTTTGTGACCGTCATTCATTACCGTTGGAACGGCCGCGTCAAACAGCTGATGGTCAATGATAAAGAATGGGAGACGATCGAGACGTGAGCACGGCCAAGGAGGCGGCTGCCTTTTTCCGATCCGAACCGGGCTTCAAGCGGCTGTTTGCCGAAATGAAACGCAAGTACGAGTCGCTCGGCCGCGTCGGCGGCGCGGTTTCATTGCAGTCGTTCTCCAAGGAAGAGCGGGAGTCGATCGCCGCCTTTTTCGGCAAAGACGTCTCCCGCGTCTCCCTTATCGCGTTTGAAAAACAGCTCGGACAGACGAGGTTTGCGGGCGTTGGGCTTGTCGAGCTGCTTGAACAGTACTTCGGCGCCCCGCTTGTCTCAAACAAAGAACGGCGCCAGGCGGAGGAAGAGGAACGGGATCGTTTTTTTGCGCGTCTGACCGAGGAGCATCATTGGGTTGAGTCGGTCCGCCCTCAGCGCTTCGTCCAAACGGCGTACGAAGCCGACCGCCGCAGCCTGGAGGAGGCCATCCGCCTTGTCGGCGCCGCCCTGGGCTACTTCCCGCTCCCGTCATACATGCGCCTCCCGCTCTTTGCCCAGCAAGTGGCGGGCGACCCGCACGCGTTCGATTTGTCCACGCTACCGGGGAGATTGTTGCTTTCGGCGTTGCAAGCGACCGTGCCCGGGGATTGGGACATGGCATCTGTAGAGAGCGTCAATGAGTTGCTCCAGTCCGTCGGCTTGCTCCGTGAGGATATCCTGAACTTTGTCACATGCGCCAACATTCTTGCTGAAACCAAGGACGGACCGCATCCTGTCTTCTCCGCTGCCTGGGAGACGAACACGGCGCTGAACATGCCGCTTAGAGATGTGCTGTCGCTTGTCAGTGTCCGCCCTGCCCATGGGGGGACGGTGTACATTGTCGAAAACGCGGGCGTCTTTTCGACGCTGCTTGACACCCGCGCCCCGCTTGTCAGCACGAACGGGCAAATGAACTTGGCGACGATGAAGCTGCTCGATTTGCTCGCGGCTTCTGGCGCCAAGCTGTATTACTCCGGCGACTTCGACCCAGAAGGATTGGCCATGGCAGAGCGGCTGCAGGAGCGGTATGGACAGGCCGTCACCCTTTGGCGCTTTTCCGTCGAGGATTATAGGGCCGCCAACCCTGTCGTCGACCTCACCCCCGAGCGCCTCGCCAAGCTCGCGTCCATCACATCGGAACCGCTGCAGCCGCTGAAAGAGGCGATGGCGGAAACGAAAAAAGCGGGGTATCAAGAGGCGATTATCGGGAGGCTGACAGAGGGCATCAACGGGTAGTCCATCCATGAGCTAGAGCAAGGACAAGGGAAGGAGCCCGGAGCGATCGGGTCTCCTTCTCCAAAAGGAATTTTTGCGCATGCTCGTCCGTCTCGAGCTGGATGAAGCGAAACAGCGGCTGTTGTTCGGTTTTTTCGAGACGTATTTGCGGCTATCTGAAGAGGAGGAAGCAAAACCGCGACACGAGGTGAGCCAAATGGAAACGAAGGAAGCAAAGCGTGTGATGGAGCTCATCGTCTCATACGAACAGCGGGGGCTGGAAAAGGGAATCCAACAAGGAATCGAACAGGGGTTAAAGCAAGGGTTGAAGCAAGGGATGAAGCAAGGACGCCAAGAAGGGATCGAGGAAGGGAAGCTCGACGTGGTGAAGAGAATGCTGGCGAAAGGATACGATGTCGACACGATCCACGAACTGACCGGACTGCCGATTGAGAAGATTGAAAGGATGAAAGGGTAAGCGGCCCTTGGCCGTCGAATCTCACATTGTCGTCGACCCCCAATCGTGCAAAAACCCCGGGGGATCGACGACATTGGTTTTGATCGCTTAATCTCTAAAGCCATCATGGATGGGCTTGGTTGACAGAATATTCGGGACGCGTTATGCTGAAGTTGCGGTTGCGGGAGAAAGCTTGATATGGCAACGCTTTTTGGATTTTTACCATACCTTATGAGGGATTGAAACGATGCCCCATTCCTACTTCGGGGTCGTTTTGTGTTTTTATCGTGCCTATGAGGAATGAAGACACCTGTTCTTCCTATAGCTTATCGGTAGTATGTCATTGCTTTAATGTCATAGTTCCCCTGAGATTATCGCTGTGGTATAATATCAAACGGAGAAATAGCGCAGGGTATCGGTCATAGTTCCCCTGAGATT
>NZ_ATCO01000114.1:0-20518 GCF_000422025.1 Geobacillus sp. WSUCF1
GCTGCCGATATCGTCGCTTCGGCGGCCGACCAAGAAGTGAACATGATCTTCGGCTCCGTTATTAATGAGGACTTAAAGGACGAGATCGTCGTGACGGTCATTGCGACCGGATTCAACGAAAACGTCGCTTCGCAGCCGCGGCCGCCGCGCATTGGCATCGGCACTGTGCCGAAAGCGGCGCCGGCGTCAAAGCGGGAAAAGCGCGAAGAGCCGATACAAGACTATGCGGCGCTCCGCTCGGGGCAAGCAGAAGATCCGCTTGACATTCCCGCTTTCTTGCGCAACCGCAACCGCCGCCGCTAGATGGCGAAACGAGGGTGTCCCAAAAGCAACGGGACACCCTTTCTTCATCACAAGATGCATGCACGAACGTGCACGAAGCACTTCGGTGAAACATATATTGTATCTCTCTTAAAGAAAGACGATCTTTTGAGACAGCCTCGCTTTTCCGATTAGGACCAAAAACTTCTCGCGTTGGCCGCCCGCTCTCTCGCAACGAAAGGGCGAAAAAGAGAAGGCGGGTTAGGCTTTCGTGCCGGCCGATTTGATCCGCCGTGGTTCCCCCTGTTTTGACAAAACATCCCCTTTTTCACCGCCACCGATTGACAGACTTTCCCCGAAGAGATGCTATATACTTGTTTCAGATAAAGCCGATGTGGGCGGGGGGAGGGGCTTGACGGTTGGTTGTCTATCTCGATGTCATTTGGCTGTTGAACGTCTGTTTTGACGCGTTGCTTCTTTGGCTGACGGCGCTCATGCTCAAGCGGCCGATCGTCTGGTGGCGCCTGTTGGCCGGGGCGTTGATCGGTTCGCTGCTCGTTGTGCTGCTGTTTACCCCGTTTTCCGCCATCGCCCAGCACCCGTTGATAAAAGCAGCCGTTTCCGTGTTGATCGTGTGGGCCGCCTTCGGCTTTAAGCGCCCGCGCTATTTGCTTGAAAATATGCTGGCGTTTTACTTTGCTACGTTCGCTGTCGGCGGCGGCATGCTGGCGGTTCATTATGTTTTCGCGCACCAACTGTCCGTCCGCCAAGGAATGCTTCTCATGCATCATCCCGGAGCGGGCGATCCGGTCAGTTGGCTGTTTGTTGTCATCGGGTTTCCGGTTTTATGGCTTTTTTCTCGCCGAAGGGTGGAGGCGATTCGCGAAAAAAAAACTGCGGTTTGAATATATCATTGAGGTCAAGATCGTATGGGACGGGCGGCCGCTTATGCTGCGCGGCTTGATTGACAGCGGCAACCAGCTCGTCGATCCGTTGACAAAAACGCCGGTGATGGTAGTCGAACAGGAAAAAGCAAAGGCCGTGCTTCCTGAGGAGCTACTGGGTTGTCTCAGCTCTCCCATGATGCTGGCTTCCCCGCCGGAGCGGTGGGTCCATCGCCTCCGTCTCATTCCGTACCGTGCGGTCGGCAGCGGTCCACAAATGATGGCGGCGGTTAAGCCAGACCGCATTATGCTGCGGTACGAAAACGAATGGTTGGAAGTAGCGCAAGGGCTTGTGGCGCTAAGCGCTGATCCGCTGTCGACGGATGGAGAGTACGACTGCATCGTCCATCCGAAAATGGTGCAGGCGGGAAGAAAGCTGACCGCTTCGTAGGTTTTGTTAGTATATCATACTCGCTTTTGATCCGTTTAGAAGGGGGATTTTCATGAAAAAGTGGAAACTTCGTTTCATGTACTGGCTGTATAAGTTTTTGGCCAAGCTCGGCTTGAAGGCGGATGAAATTTATTATATCGGAGGCAGCGAAGCCCTCCCGCCGCCGCTGACAAAAGAAGAAGAGGAGCAGCTGATCGCCAGGCTCGCCGCCGGCGATGACACGGCGAGATCGCTTTTGATCGAACGCAATTTGCGTCTTGTCGTCTACATTGCGCGCAAGTTTGAAAACACCGGCATTCACATTGAAGATTTGATCAGCATTGGAACGATCGGCCTCATTAAGGCGGTCAACACGTTCAACCCAGAGAAGAAGATCAAGCTGGCGACATACGCGTCGCGCTGCATTGAAAACGAAATTTTAATGTATTTGCGCCGCAACAACAAAGTGCGGGCGGAAGTGTCGTTTGATGAACCGCTCAATATCGACTGGGATGGCAACGAGCTGTTGCTTTCCGACGTATTGGGAACGGAAGACGACGTGATTACGAAAGATTTGGAAGCGGATGTCGACCGGCGCTTGCTCTTAAACGCCTTGCGCCAGCTGAGCGACCGCGAGAAGCAAATTATGGAATTGCGTTTTGGCCTCTCCGGCGGCGAAGAAAAGACGCAAAAAGACGTCGCTGATTTGCTCGGCATTTCGCAATCGTACATATCGCGGCTCGAGAAGCGGATCATTAAACGGTTGCGCAAAGAATTCAATAAAATGATGTAGCGGGCGGCGGGAGCGAAATTCCGCCGCTTTTTCCGCGTCGGACAGGCTGTGCATATTTTTCCCTTCCAAGGAGATACTGAAAACTGACGACTTAGCATCTCCTGATGGGAGGGAACAACTTGACGAGGAACAAAGTCGAGATTTGCGGCGTAGACACTTCGAAGCTTCCCGTCCTCAAAAATGAGGAAATGCGTGAACTGTTTCGACGGATGCATGAGGGGGATTTGGAGGCGAGAGAGAAATTAGTAAACGGCAACTTGCGCCTCGTGTTGAGCGTCATTCAGCGCTTCAACAACCGAGGCGAATTTGTCGATGATTTGTTTCAAGTCGGCTGCATCGGACTTATGAAATCGATTGATAATTTTGACCTCAATCAAAACGTGAAGTTTTCCACTTACGCCGTGCCGATGATCATCGGCGAAATCCGCCGCTATTTGCGCGACAACAACCCGATCCGCGTTTCGCGCTCGCTGCGCGACATCGCCTACAAAGCGTTGCAAGTGCGAGAGCGGCTCATGAGCGAGACGGCGAAAGAACCGTCAACCGAGGAAATTGCCAAAGAACTCGGCGTCGCCCATGAGGAAGTGGTTTTTGCCCTCGATGCCATTCAAGATCCTGTTTCGTTGTTTGAGCCGATTTACAACGACGGCGGCGACCCGATTTATGTGATGGACCAGCTGAGCGATGAGCGCAACCGCGACAGCCAATGGATCGAAGAAATCGCCTTGAAGGAAGGGCTTCGGCGGTTGAATGAGCGGGAAAAAATGATCATCCGCAAACGCTTTTTCCAAGGAAAGACGCAAATGGAAGTGGCCGAGGAAATCGGCATTTCCCAAGCGCAAGTGTCCAGGCTCGAAAAAGCGGCGATCCGGCAAATGAATAAAAACATCCAAGTGTGACAGGCTGCAGGTGCAGCCTTTTTCTTTGGCACATAACTGCTCATTCGGCGTCATATAGATGAAAAAGAGGGAGAGGAAAGGCGGGGAGAAAAATCGTGATGAGAATTTCCGAATTTCAGACGAAAGATGTCGTCAATGTAGCCAATGGGAAGAAGCTTGGCAATATTGGGGACATTGATATTGATTTAGATACTGGAAAAATCCGCTCACTCATTATTTTAGGCGCCGGAAAGATGCTCGGGCTGTTCGGCCGCGAAGAGGCGGTCGTCATTCCATGGCAGAACATCGTCAAAATCGGAGCCGATGTGATTTTAGTCCGCCTTCATGATACGGATTGAATCCCGAGGATGGCCTAGGGTTGACAGCAATGTTTCGACAAAATCGCAAATAAAGGTTATCATGGACAAACAAACTATGATAAAATAGGAAAAAAAGTGATAAAAAACTACAAAAAGCAGCGTGAGGGTTGACGTGAATGCCGGACATTTTTCAACAAGAAGCCCGCGGCTGGCTCCGCTGCGGTGCGCCTCCGTTTGCTGGAGCCGTCGCTGGATTGACGACGAAACATGGCGGGGAGAGCAAAGGGCCGTTCGCTTCGCTGAATATGGGGCTGCACGTCGGCGACGATCGCACGGTTGTTGTCGCCAACCGCGGGCGTTTGGCGCAATGGCTCTCATTCCCGCTTGAGCGATGGGTATGTTGTGAACAAGTGCATGGCGCCGACATTCGGAAGGTGACGAAAAACGAACGGGGGAACGGAGCGCAAGATTTCGCCACGGCGGTTCCAGGGGTCGACGGGTTGTATACAGACGAAGCGGAGGTGTTGCTCGCGCTTTGTTTTGCCGATTGTGTGCCCATTTATTTTGTGGCGCCATCTGCTGGGTTAGTCGGCCTTGCTCATGCCGGGTGGCGGGGAACGGCGGGCGGCATCGCTGGTCACATGGTGCGGCTTTGGCAAACGCGCGAACACATCGCGCCGAGCGACATCTATGTTGCCATCGGACCTGCCATCGGTCCGTGCTGTTATACGGTTGACGACCGTGTCGTGGACAGTCTGCGCCCGACGCTTCCTCCGGAAAGCCCGTTGCCATGGCGGGAAACAAGCCCAGGGCAATATGCGCTCGACTTAAAGGAAGCCAATCGGCTTCAGTTGATCGCGGCTGGCGTTCCGAACAGCCATATTTATGTGTCGGAACGCTGTACAAGCTGTGAGGAAGCGTTGTTTTTTTCCCACCGCCGCGACCGCGGAACGACTGGAAGGATGTTGGCGTTTATCGGCCGAAGGGAGGAGACGGCATGACGGTGCGCGACAACTTGGCGGCCATTCGCCGAGAAATCGAGGCGGCCTGCGCTCGCGTCGGCCGCGATCCGGCCGGCGTGCGCATCGTGGCGGTCACTAAATATGTCGATGCCGAGCGGGCGATGGAGGTGCTTGACGCCGGCATTGCCGACCTCGGCGAAAACCGCTCCGACCAATTGATTGAAAAGCATGCACGGATCGGAAATCAAGCGACGTGGCATTTCATTGGGACGCTTCAGTCGCGCAAAGTCAAAGACATTATTGATAAAGTCGATTACATTCATTCACTCGACCGCTTGTCGCTCGCGAAAGAAATTGAAAAACGGGCGGTGCGGCCAGTAAAATGTTTTGTGCAAGTGAACGTGTCGGGGGAAGTGACCAAACACGGGCTCGCCCCCGAAGAAACGATTCCGTTTATTGAACAACTTCGCGCCTTTTCGCGCATCGAAGTCGTCGGATTGATGACGATGGCGCCGCACACGGACGACGAAGCGGTATTGCGCGCTTGCTTTCGCCAATTGCGGATGCTGAAGGAACGCGTTCAGGCGTTGGGAATGGCCCATGCCCCATGCACCGAACTGTCAATGGGCATGTCAAACGATTACACGATCGCCATCGAGGAAGGAGCGACGTTTGTGCGCATAGGCAGCGCGCTTGTTGGATCATTGTAGGAGGTGAAACCGGATGGGATTGATGAAAAAATTCCGTGATTATTTTTTAGAAGAAGACTACGAAGACTATGAAGAAGAATATGAGGCGCCACAGCCGGAAGAAGAGGCGCTGCCGAAGACGGCAGGCAAGGCGAACGTCGTCAGCCTGCAAAGCGTGCAAAAATCGGCGAAAGTCGTGCTTGCTGAGCCGAGGGTGTATGCGGAGGCGCAGGAGATCGCCGACCATTTGAAAAGCCGGCGCGCGGTCATCGTCAACTTGCAGCGCATCCAGCATGAGCAGGCGAAGCGGATCGTCGACTTTTTAAGCGGCACGGTGTACGCCATTGGCGGCGACATTCAGCAAGTCGGCACAAAAATTTTTTTATGCACCCCGGAAAACGTCGACGTCAGCGGCTCGATTTCGCTCGACGGCGAGGATGACAGACCGATGAAGAGGTGGTAGCCGTTGGATTATGTACTCACGTTTTTGACGACAGTGATTCAAGTGTACTCGTATGCGCTGATCATTTATATTTTAATGTCGTGGTTTCCCAATGCGCGCGAAACGCGGTTCGGACAGATGCTCGCCGCCATTTGCGAGCCGTATTTGGAGCCGTTTCGGCGCGTCATTCCGCCGCTTGGCATCATTGACGTCTCCCCAATCGTCGCGCTTATCGTTCTTGAATTCGCGACGAGAGGGCTTCACGCCCTGTTCGACATTCTTCAGTCGCAGTTTTAGGCTTCGTTTTGCGCGCACGGCGCCGCCGCTCTCCGTCTGGCAGGCAAAAAGGCGGAAGGGCGGAACTCGCAGAGAGGAATCCGTTGTGGGTTTCTTTCTTCCATGAAAGCAAGGTGACGTCGAGTGGAGCTGTATCAGCATTTTCGCAAAGAGGAACATCCGTTCATTGATCAAGTGCTCGAGTGGAAGGAGATGGTGAGCCGTCAGTACGCTCCGAAGCTGACCGATTTTCTCGATCCGCGTGAGCAGCAAATCGTGCAAAGCATCACGGGCGGCGATGGAGACGTGCGCGTGTTTTTTTTTCGGAGGCGCCCCGTTTGTCGAGCGGAAGCGGGCGTTTCTCGCTCCGCCGTATATCGACCCTGAGGAAGAGGATTATGGCATTGTGCTGTTTGCCGTCCGCTATCCGGCGAAATTCGTTTCCCTTGAACATCGCGACGTGTTGGGGGCGCTGATGTCGCTTGGCTTGCGGCGCGGCAAGTTTGGCGATATTCTCGTTCGGGATGGGGAAATTCAGTTTTTTGTTGCTGCTGAGGTCGCCGACTACGTCCGCTTGCATGTCGAAACGATCGGCAAAGCTCCGGTTGCGCTTGAGCCGCTTCCGTTGTCGGCAGCCATGCCGCTTGCCGAAACGTGGGAGGAAGGAACGGTCACGGTGTCTTCTCTAAGGCTCGATGCTGTGCTCGCTCAGGCGTTTCGCCTTGCGCGCGAGAAAGCGCGTGCGCTTGTTGAAAGCGGGCTTGTCAAAGTGAACTGGAAGGTGGTGGACAAGCCGGATTTCCTCTGCGGACCGGGCGATGTCCTGTCGGCGCGCGGTTTTGGCCGCTGCAAGCTGTTTTCGGTGGAAGGGCCGACGAAAAAAGAGCGCTGGCTCGTTCAGATCGGCCGACAAAAATAAGCAAATGACGGCAGGAAATCGGCAAACCGTGTCGAATGAAAGTGAAGAAAAGGAATGATGGAGACGGAGGTGGCCGTTGTGCCGTTGACGCCATTGGATATTCACAACAAGGAATTCAGCCGCGGGTTTCGCGGGTACGATGAAGACGAAGTGAACGAGTTCCTCGATCAAGTCATTAAAGACTATGAAATGCTCATCCGTGAAAAAAAGCAGCTGGAAGAGAAAGTGGCCGAACTGACGGAAAAGCTGAACTACTTTGCGAACATTGAGGAGACGCTCAACAAGTCGATTCTTGTTGCTCAAGAAGCAGCGGAAGAAGTGAAGCGGAATGCGCAAAAAGAGGCGAAGCTGATCATTAAAGAGGCGGAAAAAAACGCCGAGCGCATCATCAGCGATGCATTGGCGAAATCGCGGAAAATCGCCCTCGAGATCGAGGAGCTGAAGCGGCAGTCGAAAGTGTTCCGCGCCCGTTTCCGCATGCTTGTCGAGGCCCAGCTTGATATGATCAACAGCCGCGATTGGGACGAGTTGATGGAGTATGAGGCGCCGGATTTGGAAGAAGGGGCGAGAGAACCGCTGTCACAGCCTTGACGAACCGAAGACGTTTCGGTTATAATAATTGGCAAAAATCGCCGCATCAGCCGCCGTGGGAGGCGGTTGGCTTTTTTCAGGATGAATAGCGAAATAGCCATCGACGATGAAAGGGACAGTAGCTCTTGTACGACCGGTCGCAGCGAGCCGGGGATGGTGGAAGCCTGGCATCGGCGCAAGAGTGAACATCACCCTGGAGTTCCATGCCGAACATCAAGTAGGCCATGGCGCGTCATTCCCGTTACGAATGAAAAGTGGGCTGTGCGTCGTTTGCATGGCCAAGAAGGGTGGTACCGCGAGACCGTTCTCGTCCCTTGCCGGGGGAGAACGGTTTTTTATTTGGAATCTATCGTTCGAAGGAGGAGCAAGGATGGATTACAAAGAGACGCTGCTTATGCCGCAAACCGAGTTCCCGATGCGCGGCAACTTGCCGAAGCGGGAGCCGGAGATGCAAAAAAAATGGGAGGAAATGGACATTTACCGGAAAGTGCAGGAGCGGACGAAAGGACGGCCGCTGTTTGTCCTGCATGACGGCCCGCCGTATGCCAACGGCGACATTCATATGGGCCATGCGCTGAACAAAATTTTAAAAGATATCATCGTCCGCTACAAATCGATGAACGGCTATTGCGCGCCGTACGTGCCGGGCTGGGATACGCACGGACTGCCGATCGAAACGGCGCTCGCGAAGCAAGGCGTCGACCGCAAATCGATGAGCGTCGCCGAGTTCCGCAAGCGGTGCGAGCAATACGCGTATGAACAAATCGACAACCAGCGCCGGCAGTTCAAGCGGCTCGGTGTGCGCGGCGACTGGGACAACCCGTACATTACGCTCAAACCGGAGTACGAAGCCCAGCAAATTAAAGTATTTGGCGAAATGGCGAAAAAAGGCTCATCTACAAAGGGTTGAAGCCGGTCTATTGGTCCCCGTCAAGCGAATCGGCGCTCGCCGAAGCGGAAATCGAATATAAAGACAAACGTTCGCCGTCGATTTATGTCGCCTTCCCGGTGAAAGAAGGCAAAGGCGTGCTTGAGGGCGATGAGCGAATCGTCATTTGGACGACGACGCCGTGGACGATTCCGGCGAACTTGGCGATCGCGGTTCATCCGGATTTGGATTACCATGTTGTCGATGTCGGCGGAAAACGGTATGTCGTCGCTGCCGCTTTGGCGGAATCGGTGGCGAAAGAAATCGGTTGGGACGCATGGTCGGTCGTCAAAACGGTCAAAGGAAAAGAGCTTGAATACGTCGTGGCGAGACATCCGTTTTATGAGCGCGACTCGCTTGTTGTGTGCGGCGAACACGTCACGACCGACGCCGGCACGGGCTGTGTCCATACGGCGCCGGGCCACGGGGAAGACGACTTTCTCGTTGGGCAAAAATACGGACTTCCGGTCCTTTGTCCGGTTGATGAACGCGGCTACATGACCGAGGAAGCGCCGGGATTTGCCGGGATGTTTTACGAAGACGCCAACAAGGCGATTACACAGAAGCTTGAGGAAGTCGGCGCTTTGTTGAAGCTTGGGTTTATCACCCACTCGTATCCGCACGACTGGCGGACAAAGCAGCCGACGATTTTCCGGGCGACAACGCAATGGTTTGCATCGATCGATAAAATCCGCAACGAGCTGCTTCAAGCGATTAAGGAAACGAAATGGATTCCGGAGTGGGGGGAAATCCGCATCCACAACATGGTGCGCGACCGCGGCGACTGGTGCATTTCCCGCCAACGCGCCTGGGGGGTGCCGATTCCGGTCTTTTACGGCGAAAACGGTGAACCGATCATCACCGATGAGACGATTGAGCATGTGTCGAACCTGTTCCGCCAATACGGGTCGAACGTCTGGTTTGAACGCGAGGCGAAAGACTTGCTGCCGGAAGGATTCACCCATCCGTCGAGCCCGAACGGCATCTTTACGAAAGAAACGGACATTATGGATGTCTGGTTTGACTCCGGTTCGTCGCACCAAGCCGTGTTGGTCGAACGCGACGATCTCGTGCGTCCGGCTGATTTGTACTTGGAAGGCTCCGACCAATACCGCGGCTGGTTCAACTCATCGCTGTCCACCGCCGTTGCCGTCACCGGCAAAGCGCCGTATAAAGGCGTGTTGAGCCACGGCTTTGTCTTGGACGGCGAAGGGCGGAAAATGAGCAAGTCGCTCGGCAACGTCGTCGTGCCGGCGAAAGTGATGGAACAGTTTGGCGCCGATATTTTGCGCCTTTGGGTCGCTTCGGTCGACTATCAAGCGGACGTGCGCATCTCCGACCATATTTTAAAACAAGTGTCGGAAGTGTACCGGAAAATCCGCAACACGTTCCGGTTTATGCTCGGCAACTTGTTCGATTTCGATCCGAACCAAAACGCCGTGCCGGTCGGGGAGCTTGGCGAAGTCGACCGCTATATGCTGGCGAAGTTGAACAAGCTGATCGCCAAAGTGAAAAAGGCCTATGACAGCTACGATTTCGCCGCGGTTTACCATGAGATGAACCATTTCTGCACCGTCGAGCTGAGCGCATTTTACTTGGATATGGCGAAAGACATTTTGTACATCGAAGCGGCCGACTCGCGCGCCCGCCGCGCCGTGCAGACGGTGCTCTATGAAACGGTCGTCGCGTTGGCGAAGCTCATCGCGCCGATTTTGCCGCATACCGCCGATGAAGTGTGGGAGCATATCCCGAATCGAAGAGAAAACGTCGAAAGCATCCAGCTCACCGATATGCCGGAGCCGATCGCGATCGACGGCGAAGAAGCGCTGCTGGCGAAATGGGATGCGTTTATGGACGTGCGCGATGATATTTTCAAAGCGCTCGAGAACGCCCGCAATGAAAAAGTGATCGGCAAATCGCTGACGGCCAGCGTCATCGTCTACCCGAAAGACGAGGTGCGGAAGCTATTGGCGTCGCTTGATGCCGACTTGCGCCAGCTTCTCATCGTTTCCGCCTTTTCGATCGCCGATGAGCCGTATGACGCCGCGCCGGCCGAAGCCGAGCGGCTCGACCACGTGGCCGTCCTCGTCCGCCCGGCGGAAGGCGAGACGTGCGAGCGGTGCTGGACGGTGACGAAAGAAGTCGGCGCCGATCCGTCGCATCCAACGCTTTGTCCGCGCTGCGCGCACATTGTGAACGAACATTATTCCGCGTAACAAAAAGCGGCAAGGCTGCCTTGGGGCGGCCTTGCCGCTTCATTTGTTTGCCATGGCGAATTATGCTACAATGCAAAAAGGATGAATGAGAAGGACAGGGGGACTTGGCACGGTGGCATACTATTGGATTGCAGCGGCGGTCGTCATCCTCGACCAATGGACGAAATGGCTTGTCGTCCGCTATATGCGGCTTGGGGAAAGCATCCCGATCATTGACAATGTGCTTTACATTACGTCGCACCGCAACCGCGGCGCGGCGTGGGGGATGCTCGAAGGGCAGTTTTGGCTCTTTTATTTGATTACAGTCGTTGTTGTGGCAGGTATCATCATCTATATCCGCCGTTTGAACCCTTCCGAGCGTTTGGCGGGCGTAGGGCTTGGGCTGATGCTCGGCGGGGCGGTCGGCAACTTTATCGACCGTGTGTTCCGGAAAGAAGTGGTTGACTTTATCCATACGTATATTGGCACGTACAGTTTTCCGGTGTTCAATGTCGCCGACTCGGCGCTGACCGTCGGCGTCATCTTGCTGTTTGTCCATATGTTTTTTTTCGCGACACCAGAGAAAGGGAATGAGTAGATGGACACGATCACGTTTCACATCGAAGACGAATATGACGGCGAGCGGATCGATAAAGTGATCGCGGCGCTAAATGACGAATGGTCGCGTTCACAAGTGCAGCAATGGATCAAAAACGGGCTTGTGACCGTGAACGGCCAAACGGTGAAGGCGAACTACAAATGCGAGGCGGGCGACTCGGTCGCCGTCTCACCGCCGGAGCCGGAGCCGCTTCATGTCGAGCCGGAGCCGATTCCGCTGGACATTTATTATGAGGACGAGGATGTCCTTGTCGTCAACAAACCGCGCGGCATGGTCGTCCACCCGGCGCCCGGGCATATGCGCGGCACGCTTGTGAATGCGCTTCTCGCCCATTGCCGCGACTTGTCCGGGATCAACGGCGTGCTTCGCCCCGGCATCGTCCATCGCATTGACAAAGACACATCAGGACTGTTGATGGTGGCGAAAAACGACGCCGCCCACCGCTCGCTCGTCGAGCAGCTGGTGAACAAAACGGTGACGCGCCGCTACAAGGCGATCGTCCACGGCGTCATTCCGCACGATTATGGCACGATCGATGCCCCGATCGGCCGCGACAAGCGCGATCGAAAGAAAATGGCGGTCACCGAAGAAAACGGGAAGGAAGCGGTCACCCATTTCCGCGTGCTCGAGCGGTTTCGCCATTATACGTATGTGGAGTGCCAGCTGGAAACGGGGCGGACGCACCAAATTCGCGTCCATATGAAATACATCGGCTACCCGCTCGCTGGCGACCCGCAATACGGGCCGAAAAAAAACGCTCGCCATCGACGGCCAGGCGCTGCACGCCGGGGTGCTCGGCTTCCGTCATCCAAGAAGCGGCGAGTATTTGGAATTCGAAGCACCGTTGCCTCCAGAGTTTGCCGAATTGCTCGAATGGCTGCGAAAAAACGATTGACAAACGGACGCAGCCGCTTTACAATGAAAACAAGTGAACAGGAACCTTTAAGTTCAGTCCTGTGAGGCTGAAAAGGGGTCGGAATGACAAAGAAGGGCGATGTATGCCCATCTTGTTTGGCGATAAGCGCGCCATCCCCCGCTTCACAGGCGGGGGATTTTTTTATGAAAACAGGCGGGAACGGCCTGGTTGGCGCGCCGCCTGCGGAAACACGCTGGCCGCGGCGTGCATGCGCTTTTAGGAGGTGGACGGAATGCAAAAGGCGGTCGTGATGGATGAACAGGCGATTCGCCGCGCCTTGACGCGCATCGCCCACGAAATCATCGAGAGGAACAAAGGCATTGAAAATTGCCTATTGGTCGGAATTAAAACGCGCGGCATTTACTTGGCGCGCCGCTTGGCCGAGCGGATCGAACAAATCGAAGGGGCGTCCGTTCCGGTCGGTGAACTCGATATTACGCTGTATCGCGACGATTTGACGGTGAAGACGGACGACCATGAACCGCTTGTGAAAGGAACGAACGTGCCGTTTCCGGTGAGCGAGCGGAATGTCATTTTAGTCGATGATGTGCTGTTTACCGGCCGGACGGTGCGGGCGGCGATGGATGCGGTCATGGATTTGGGCCGCCCGGCGCGCGTCCAGCTCGCCGTGCTCGTTGACCGCGGACACAGGGAACTCCCGATCCGCGCCGATTTCGTCGGCAAAAACGTCCCGACGTCCAGCGCCGAAGTCATTGTCGTCGAATTGTCGGAAGTGGATGGCGTCGATCAAGTATCGATTCATGAAAAATAAAGCAGGCTCCCTTTTAAGCGCAGTCCCGCGAGGCTGCAAAAGGGGCGGAATGGTTTCGGCTGTTTCTGCACCCTCTTTGTGCCTTCGCGGGCCAAGAGGGTTTTTTTGTGCACACTAGAAGATACATTCGCTTATATTGCGAAAGGAGTGGCGGAAAGTGAACAAACCGATATTGGATATTCAAGACCGCCCGACGGCCGGGCAATGGGTGACGTTAAGCTTGCAGCATTTATTCGCCATGTTCGGGGCGACGATTTTAGTGCCGTACTTAGTCGGGTTGGATCCGTCGATCGCCTTGCTCACAAGCGGGCTCGGAACATTGGCGTTTTTGCTCATTACGAAATGGCAGGTGCCGGCGTATCTTGCTCCTCGTTCGCCTACATTGCGCCGATCATCGCGGCGAAAACGGCTGGCGGCCCGGGAGCGGCCATGATCGGCAGCTTCCTCGCCGGATTGGTGTACGGGGTTGTCGCCCTCATCATTAAAAAAGCCGGCTACCGCTGGGTGATGAAACTGTTGCCGCCGGTTGTCGTCGGTCCGGTCATCATCGTCATCGGTCTCGGCTTAGCCGGCACGGCGGTCGGGATGGCGATGAACGGCCCGGACGGCAAATACAGCCTGCTTCATTTCTCGGTGGCGCTTGTGACGCTCGCGGCCACGATCGTCTGCTCGGTGCTTGCGCGCGGCATGTTGAGCTTGATTCCGGTGCTTGTCGGCATTGTCGTCGGCTATGTTTACGCCCTCGCTGTCGGACTGGTTGACTTGTCGAAAGTGGCGGCGGCCAAATGGTTCGAATGGCCGGATTTCTTGATTCCGTTTGCCGATTATCCGGTGCGCATCACTGCCGAGATCGTCATGCTCATGGTGCCGGTGGCGATCGTCACCTTGTCCGAACATATCGGCCACCAGCTTGTGTTAAGCAAAGTCATCGGCCGCGACCTCATTCAAAAACCGGGGCTGCACCGCTCGATTTTAGGGGACGGAACAGCGACGATGATTTCCGCCTTGCTCGGCGGCCCGCCGAAAACGACGTACGGGGAAAACATCGGCGTGCTCGCGATCACCCGGGTTTACAGCGTCTATGTGCTCGCCGGCGCGGCGGTCATCGCGATCGCCTTTGGCTTCGTCGGCAAAATCACGGCGCTGATCAGCTCGATTCCGACGCCGGTCATGGGCGGCGTGTCGATCTTGCTGTTTGGCATCATCGCCTCGTCCGGATTGCGGATGCTCGTTGACAGCCGCATCGACTTCGGCGCGACGCGCAACTTGGTCATCGCCTCGGTTATCTTGGTGATCGGCATCGGCGGTGCGGTGCTGAAAATCAGCGACAGCTTCCAAATCACCGGCATGGCGCTCTCGGCGATTGTCGGCGTCCTGCTCAACTTAGTGCTGCCGGGGCGTCCGCAAGAAGCGGAAAACTTATTTGAAGCTGAAAACGACAGCGGCCATGTTGCCTAAATCGAATACAAAACACCTTTTAATTAAGTCCCGTGAGGCTTAAAAAGGTGTGAAAACAGGCGCATCCAGGGCCGGAGTGCACCTTCTTCGGCTCTGCCATGCGCTGATCGTCACACCTTGCCCAGCCGGCAAGGTGTTTTTTTGCAAAAAAAGAAAGGGAGAGAGGCCAATGACCCATCTTTTTACATTGAGCGAACTGCCGCTTTCCGACATCACCCGGCTGCTTGATGAAGCGGAAGCGTTCCGCCGCGGCCGCGCTTGGCGCCCGGCCGCGCCGATGTATGTCGCCAATTTGTTTTTCGAACCGAGCACGCGCACGAAATGCAGCTTCGAGATGGCGGAACGGAAGCTTGGGCTTCATGTCATCCCGTTTGACCCGGAACGGTCAAGCGTGCAAAAAGGGGAGACGCTGTACGATACGGTCAAGACGCTTGAGGCGATCGGCGTCGACGCCGTTGTCATCCGCCACCACGAAGATGCGTATTTCGAAGCGCTCCGTCATGCGGTCGGCATCCCGGTCATCAACGCCGGCGACGGCTGCGGGCATCATCCGACCCAGTCGCTCTTGGACTTATTGACGATTCGCCAAGAGTTTGGCGCTTTCACTGGCTTGACGGTGGCGATTATCGGCGACATCCGCCACAGCCGCGTCGCTCGCTCCAATGCGGAAGTGTTGACACGATTGGGCGCGAACGTCCTGTTTTCCGGACCGGAAGAGTGGAAAGACGAAACGAATCCGCACGGGACGTACGTCGAACTCGATGAGGCCATCGCCTGCGCCGATGTCGTGATGCTGTTGCGCATCCAACATGAACGCCATGCGGAAACGATGGGGCTGACGAAAGAAGAGTACCATGCGCGGTACGGGCTGACGCTTGAGCGGGCGCGGCGGATGAAACCAGGGGCTGTCATTTTGCATCCAGCGCCGGTCAACCGCGGGGTCGAAATCGCCAGCGAACTCGTCGAAGCGAAGGCATCGCGCATTTTTAAACAAATGGAAAACGGCGTCTACGTGCGGATGGCGGTCTTAAAACGGGCAATGGAAGGGAGAATGGAGCATGGACGTATGGCTGAAAAATGGCATGTCGTTCAATGAAGATGGGAAATTGGTGCGGACACATCTCAAAATGGAACACGGAACCATTGCGGCGATCCTGTATGAACAGCCGCTCGAAGCGGATGGGGAGGACGTGATCGACGTCGGCGGCCGTCTCATCGCTCCCGGCTTGATCGACTTGCACGTTCATTTGCGCGAACCAGGCGGCGAGGCGAAAGAAACGATTGAAACGGGCACGCTCGCCGCGGCGAAAGGCGGTTTTACGACGGTTGCCGCCATGCCGAACACAAATCCGGTGCCGGACCGGAAAGAACAGATGGAACGGCTGCAAGCCCGCATCCGCGAAACGGCGCACGTCAACGTGCTTCCGTATGCGGCGATCACGATCGGGCAAAAAGGGGAAGAGCTGGCTGACTTTGCGGCGCTCAAAGAAGCGGGAGCGTTCGCGTTCACCGATGACGGCGTCGGCGTCCAGTCGGCTGGGATGATGTATGAGGCGATGAAGCGGGCGGCAGCGCTCGATATGCCGATCGTCGCCCATTGCGAGGACGATACATTAAAAAACGGCGGCGCGGTGCATGACGGCGAGTTCGCCCGCCGGCATGGGCTCGCCGGCATTCCATCCGTCTGCGAAGCGGTGCACATCGCCCGCGACGTCCTGCTCGCGGAAGCAGCGGGATGCCATTATCACGTCTGCCATATCAGCACGAAAGAGTCGGTGCGCGCCGTCCGCGACGCGAAGCGGGCCGGCATCCGCGTCACGGCCGAAGTGACGCCGCACCATCTGCTTTTGTGCGATGAGGACATTCCGGGGCTGGATGCGAATTACAAAATGAATCCGCCGCTGCGCAGCCGCGCGGACCGCGAGGCATTGATCGAGGGCCTGCTCGATGGGACGATCGATTTGATCGCCACCGACCACGCACCGCATACGGCGGCGGAAAAAGCAAAAGGGATCGAGGCGGCGCCGTTTGGCATCGTCGGACTCGAGACGGCGTTCCCGCTTCTGTACACCCATTTGGTCAAAAAGAACGTGTTTACGCTAAAGCAGCTTGTCGACTGGCTGACGGTGAAACCGGCGCAATGCTTCGGCCTAAACGCGGGCCGGCTTGCCGTCGGGGCGCCGGCGGACATTGCGGTCATCGATTTGGAAACGGAAGAAGCGATTGATCCCGAGACGTTTGCCTCAAAAGGAAAAAATACGCCGTTTGCTGGCTGGGTGTGCCAAGGCTGGCCGGTGATGACGTTTGTCGGCGGAACACTCGTATGGGAGAAAGGAAGGGCGTAACATGAAACGGCAGCTGATTTTGGAAGACGGTTCATTTTTTGTCGGGGATGCGTTTGGCAGTTTGAAAGAGACGACCGGGGAAGTCGTCTTTAACACCGGCATGACCGGATATCAAGAAATTTTGACCGACCCGTCGTATTGCGGGCAAATCGTGACGATGACGTATCCGTTGATCGGCAACTACGGCATCAACCGCGACGACTTTGAAGCGATCCGCCCGTACGTGCACGGGTTCATCGTCAAAGAAGCGTGCGTGAAGCCGTCCAACTGGCGCGGCGAAATGACGCTTGATGAGTATTTAAAAGAAAAAGACATTCCGGGACTCGCGGGCATTGACACGCGCAAACTGACGCGGATCATCCGCCAGCACGGAACGCTGAAAGGAATGATTTGCGGGCTGGATGTCGATCCGGCGGAAGCGGCAGCCAAGCTGCGAGCGATGGAGTGGCCGCGCGACCAAGTGCAGCGCGTCTCAACAAAAAGCGCCTACCCAAGCCCGGGGCGCGGCGAGCGCGTCGTCTTGATCGACTTTGGGATGAAGCACGGCATTTTGCGCGAACTGAATAAGCGAAACTGCGATGTCATCGTCTTGCCATACAACGCCACGGCGGAAGACGTGCTCAGCTGGCATCCCGACGGAGTGATGCTGTCAAACGGACCGGGCGACCCGAAAGACGTGCCGGAAGCGATCGAGATGATCCGCGGGATTCTCGGCAAAGTGCCGCTCTTTGGCATCTGCCTCGGCCATCAGCTGTTCGCGTTGGCGTGCGGCGCGAATACGGAGAAACTGAAATTCGGCCATCGCGGCTCGAACCATCCGGTGAAAGACTTGCGCACCGGCAAAGTCGCCATCACGTCGCAAAACCATGGCTATACCGTCACGCACGAGTCGCTTTCTGGCACCCGGCTTGAGGTGACGCATATCGCCTTAAATGACGGCACGGTCGAAGGGCTCCGCCATCTCGATTTCCCGGCGTTTACGGTGCAATACCATCCGGAAGCCTCGCCGGGCCCGGAAGATGCGAATCCGTTGTTTGACGAGTTTTTGGCGCTCATCCGCGAGTTCAACAAGAAAGGGGAAGTCATCCATGCCTAAACGCCGCGACATTGAAACGATTTTAGTCATCGGCTCGGGGCCGATCGTCATCGGCCAGGCGGCCGAGTTCGACTATGCGGGAACGCAAGCGTGCTTAGCCCTAAAAGAAGAAGGATACAAAGTCATTCTGGTGAACTCAAACCCGGCGACGATCATGACCGATACGGAAATCGCCGATAAAGTCTATATGGAGCCGCTGACGCTTGAGTTTGTCGCCCGCATCATCCGCAAGGAGCGGCCGGACGCGATTTTGCCGACGCTCGGCGGCCAGACGGGACTCAACTTGGCGGTTGAGCTCGCCAAAGCCGGTGTGCTCGAGGAGTGCGGCGTGGAAATTCTCGGCACGAAGCTCGAGGCGATCGAAAAGGCGGAAGACCGCGAACAGTTTCGCGCCCTCATGAACGAGCTTGGCGAGCCGGTGCCGGAAAGCGCGATTATTCACAGCTTGGAAGAGGCATACGCCTTTGTCGAACAAATCGGCTATCCGGTCATCGTCCGCCCGGCGTTCACGCTCGGCGGCACGGGCGGCGGCATTTGCACGAACGAAGAAGAGCTTATTGAAATCGTCTCAACCGGCTTGAAGCTGAGCCCGGTGCACCAATGCTTGCTCGAGCGGAGCATCGCCGGCTACAAGGAGATTGAATACGAAGTGATGCGCGACGCCAATGACAACGCGATCGTCGTCTGCAACATGGAAAACATCGACCCGGTCGGCATTCATACGGGTGACTCAATCGTCGTCGCCCCGAGCCAGACGTTAAGCGACCGCGAATACCAGCTTTTGCGGAACGCGTCCTTGAAAATCATCCGCGCCCTTGGCATCGAAGGCGGCTGCAACGTCCAGCTGGCGCTCGACCCGGACAGCTTCCGCTATTACGTCATTGAAGTGAACCCGCGCGTCAGCCGCTCGTCGGCGCTGGCGTCAAAAGCGACGGGGTATCCGATCGCGAAACTGGCGGCGAAAATCGCCGTCGGGCTGACGCTTGACGAAATGATCAACCCGGTCACCGGGAAAACGTACGCCTGCTTCGAGCCGGCGCTCGATTATGTCGTGACGAAAATTCCGCGCTTTCCGTTTGACAAATTTGAATCGGCGAACCGCCGCCTTGGCACGCAAATGAAAGCAACCGGCGAAGTGATGGCGATCGGCCGGACGTTCGAAGAATCGCTGTTAAAAGCCGTTCGTTCGCTCGAGATCGGCGTGCATCATCTCGAATTGAAGGAAGTGAAACACGCGGCCGACGACGTGATCGAAAAACGGATCCGCAAGGCGGGCGATGAGCGGCTCTTTTACATCGCCGAGGCGCTCCGCCGCGGGGTAACGGTCGACACCTTGCATGAATGGAGCCAAATCGACCGCTTTTTCCTGTATAAAATCCAAAACATCATCGAGATGGAAACAGTGTTGAAAAGCCGCCCGGGCGACCTTGACGTATTAAAGAAAGCGAAAGCGCTCGGCTTCTCCGATGCGGCGATAGCGGCGTTATGGAACAAAACGGAGCGCGACGTTTACGCGCTGCGCCGCCAGGAAGGCATCGTGCCGGTGTACAAAATGGTCGATACGTGCGCAGCCGAATTCACGTCGGAAACGCCGTACTACTACAGCACGTACGAGGAAGAAAACGAATCGATCGTGACGGAAAAACCGAGCGTCATCGTGCTTGGCTCCGGCCCGATCCGCATCGGCCAAGGGATCGAATTTGACTATGCGACCGTCCATTGCGTCTGGGCCATTAAGCAGGCCGGTTATGAGGCGATCATCATCAACAACAACCCGGAAACGGTCTCGACCGACTTCAGCACATCGGACAAACTGTATTTCGAACCGCTGACGGCCGAAGACGTGATGCATGTCATCGACCTCGAGCAGCCGGTCGGCGTCATCGTCCAATTCGGCGGTCAGACGGCCATCAACTTGGCGGCGGAACTCGAAGCGCGCGGCGTCCGCTTGCTCGGGACGACGCTTGAGGATTTGGACCGCGCCGAAGACCGCGACAAATTTGAACAGGCGCTCTCGGAACTCGGCATTCCGAAGCCGGCCGGCAAAACGGCCGTTTCGGTCGAAGAAGCGGTCGCCATCGCTGAGGAGATCGGCTATCCGGTGCTCGTTCGCCCGTCGTACGTGCTCGGCGGCCGGGCGATGGAAATCGTGTACAATCGCGGCGAGCTGCTTCATTACATGGAACATGCCGTGCGCGTCAATCCGCAGCACCCGGTTCTTGTCGACCGGTACATCACCGGCAAGGAAGTCGAAGTCGATGCCATTGCCGACGGCGAGACGGTCGTCATTCCAGGGATCATGGAACATATCGAACGGGCCGGCGTCCATTCCGGCGATTCGATTGCCGTCTACCCGCCCCAGACATTAAGCGCGGAAGTGATCGACAAGATCGCGGATTACACGATCCGACTGGCGCGCGGACTGCATATTGTCGGGCTGTTGAACATTCAGTTTGTCGTCTCGGGAAGCGACGTCTATGTCTTGGAAGTGAACCCGCGCTCAAGCCGCACGGTGCCGTTTTTAAGCAAAATCACCGGCGTGCCGATGGCGAATCTCGCCACGAAAGCCATTTTAGGGACGAAGCTTGCCGAGATGGGCTATGAGACGGGCGTCTGCCCGGTGAGCCCTGGTGTGTACGTGAAAGTGCCGGTGTTCTCGTTTGCGAAATTGCGCAACGTCGACATTTCGCTCGGCCCGGAAATGAAATCGACCGGCGAAGTGATCGGCACTTTCACGTACACAC
>NZ_ATCO01000115.1:0-25369 GCF_000422025.1 Geobacillus sp. WSUCF1
TTTTTTTGCCTGTGAGCAGCAAGAGCGGGTCGTCATCAGCACGCATACCCTCCAGCTGCAGGAGCAGCTCATTCGCCGCGATTGGCCGGTATTGCGGCAAATCGCGCCGTTTCCGCTCCGCGTTGCCGTTTTGAAAGGAAAGCAAAATTACTTATCCCTTGACAAGTTCGCTTCGTTTTTGTCGGAGCCGTCTGACACGTACGATGCGGCGCTCTTGAAATGCCAGGTGCTCGTTTGGCTGCTTGAGACCGACAGCGGCGACTTGGACGAATTGAATGTGTCATCCGGCGCCCGTCTCCTATTGTCCGCGCTTGCCATCGGCGAAGAGGAAGACGGCGGGCGGCATCATTTTTTCGCCCGGGCGAAAGAGCGCTCCGAACGGGCGGATGTGGTCATTACCAACCATGCGCTTTTGCTTCATGATTTGACCGGCCCGGCGCCGCTTTTGCCGCCGTTTCGCCATCTGATCATCGATGAGGCGCATCGGCTTGAAGATGCCGCCGCCCGGTGTTTTGGCGAGCAGATTGGCTATGTGTCGTTTCGCCTGCTGACCGCCAAAATCGCGCAGACGATCGCGAAATGGCAAGAAGCAGAACAGGACGCACCGAATGGGGCTCTTGTCCGTTGCCAGCAGCGTCTTGAGGAGCTGCAGTTTGAAGGGGGCGAGCTGTTCCGCCTGTTGCGCCGCTATGCGTTGGACAAAAAGCCAGCTCGCGCTGGACGTTGCCGCTATCGCTTTTCGCCGACGGACGAACAGAGCCGGGCGTGGCAGGCGGCGGTGGAGTTATGCTGGCGCCTGCGCGATTTGGCGGCGGCGCTATCCGCTGAAGCGAAGCCGCTTCTATCCGCTGATACGAGTGGCGATTTCCCACCATCCGCCTTGCTGTCGGCTGATTTGGCGGCTCTCAACCGGCAAATGGCTGCGCTCGTGCGTTTGCTGACCGAAAAGGAGCCGGGTGTCGTCCGGTGGATCGAAGCGGACGAAAAAGGGGCGGCGAACGCTGTCCGCCTTTACTCGCAGCCGGTTGACCTTGCTGACTTTTTCGCCGATCAACTGTTTATGAAAAAACGGAGCGTCGTTTTGACGTCGGCGACGCTCACTGTCCGCGGCCGGTTCACGTATATGGCGGCGCGTCTCGGTCTTGAGGATTTTTATCCACTTTGCCGCTCGTTTCCGTCGCCGTTTCGTTACGAGGAGCAGGCCGCGCTCTTCGTGCCGGCGGACATGCCGCTCGTTTCTGCCGTGCCGCTTGAAGATTACGCCGAAGCGGTCGCCGCTTCGGTGCTTGCGATCGCCCGACGCCTCGGACGGCGGGTGCTTGTGTTGTTCCCTTCGTATGAACTGTTGAAACTGACGGTTGATGCGTTGAAGACGGAGGAAGAAGGCGAGCCGTTTGTTTTGATCGCTCAAGGGGTGCAAAGCGGCAGTCCGGCAAAGCTCTTGCGGACGTTTTTGCAGTTTGAGCATGCGGTGTTGTTTGGGACGAGCAGCTTTTGGGAAGGGGTCGATCTGCCAGGTTCAGCGCTCGATGTGCTTGTCATCGCCCGCTTGCCGTTTGCGCCCCCGGACGATCCCGTGATGGAGGCAAAAAGCGAGCGCATTTGCCTAGAAGGCGGCGATCCGTTTTCCGAGCTGGCGCTTCCTGAGGCGGTGCTTCGTTTTAAGCAAGGGTTTGGCCGCCTCATTCGCACGGAAGACGACAAAGGAGCCGTATTTGTGCTGGATCGGCGGCTTTTGGCTTCCCCGTACGGCGCGGATTTTCTCGCTTCCTTGCCGCCGCTTTCGATGCATGAAGGCGCGCTTTCTGAGCTGCTCGACAAGGCGGAAACTTGGCTTTCTTAAAGCGCGCTTTATGTTTCATAAAGATGGACGAAACGGCGCAATCTAAAGGTGTCAGGCGGCAAAAAACCCCGCATGAAGCGGGGGCAAAGAAGCAAATTGGCGTTGACGGTGTAGGCGGGCAAATTTGTTATGAAATGATCGGACAAACCTGCTATAATAGGGAAGAAGCACAACTGCGATGACAGTTTGCGCCTTGCCGTTTGGATTTGTCGGCTTGGCCGCAGAGGTGCGAAGAAGCACGCCTTTGATGTCACCTTCGCTGTATTTGTATTGTTGCCGGAGCCGCCGGCGTGTATAAGTAACAAAATTTGCGCCGCACAGGAGGAAACGACGAAAATGGAAAGCAAAATCGAAGTGCTCGCTACCGTCAAAGTTCAGCACTCCGACGACTTGTACAAAATTGTCGACTGCTTGAACCGAACGCTAAAGCGCGACAATTTGATGTTTGGCCTTGCCTTGGATGAAAACGACAAGCGCCAGGCCATCTTTACGATTTATCGGACGTGATCACGATGAAAAAGTGGGGTTGGTTCACTCTGCTTTTTTTTGGATTCCTCATTTGGCAGGCATGGTCGATTTATGACGAGGCGATGGCGCCCAAACGGCTGATGGTGGAACATGCGTTGGCGCGGGCGAAGGAAGCCGCCGGGCTTGCTGATGTGAAGAAAGTCTATACATATTATGGCGACGAAGCGTGCACCGTATTCATCGGAAGAACAAAACAAGGGAAAGCGGTCGTCGTTTGGGTGCCTGAAAAAGAGGAGAATGTCGTCGTCAAGGGCGTGGACAGCGGCATCAGCGAGGCGGAAGCGCGCGCCATTTTGCAACGCGACCGCCGACCGCGGCGCATCATCGACGCGACGCTTGGCATGGAAAAAGGCGTGCCTCTTTGGGAGTTGACATATATTGATGCGGAAGGAAGGTATTCGTTTTATTACCTTCACTTTGCGGATGGGGCCTTCCTGAAGAGGTACAGTTTTCAACAGTGAGGACGTGAGGGGGAAGAAGCGATGAAACTGGCAAAACGGGTGGCGTCGCTGACGCCATCGGCGACATTGGCCATTACGGCGAAAGCAAAGGAACTGAAAGCGGCCGGATACGACGTGATCGGCCTTGGGGCCGGCGAACCGGATTTCAACACGCCCCAGCACATTATCGCGGCGGCCATCAAGGCGATGAATGAAGGGCATACGAAATATACGCCATCAGGCGGGTTGCCGGCACTGAAAGAGGAAATCATCAAAAAGTTTGCCCGCGATCAAGGGCTTTCGTACGAGCCGGCGGAAATCATCGTCTGTGTCGGGGCGAAGCATGCGCTTTATACGCTCTTTCAAGTGCTGCTTGATGAAGGCGATGAGGTCATCATTCCGACGCCGTATTGGGTGAGCTACCCGGAACAAGTGAAGCTGGCTGGCGGCGTTCCGGTTTACGTTGAAGGGCTGGAAGAAAACGACTTTAAAATGACGCCAGATCAGCTGAAACAGGCGATTACCCCGAGGACGAAGGCGGTGATTATCAACTCCCCGAGCAATCCGACCGGCATGATTTATACGGCCGAGGAGCTGAAAGCGCTCGGGGAAGTATGCTTGGCGCATGGCGTGTTGATCATTTCGGACGAAATTTATGAAAAATTGATTTACGGCGGGGCGAAACATGTGTCGATCGCCGAACTGTCGCCGGAGCTGAAGGAGCAGACGATCATCATCAACGGCGTATCGAAATCACACTCGATGACAGGGTGGCGCATCGGCTACGCGGCTGGACCGAAAGACATCATTCAAGCGATGACCGATTTAGCAAGCCATAGCACATCGAATCCGACATCGATCGCTCAATATGCGGCCATTGCCGCCTACAGCGGGCCGCAGGAGCCGGTCGAACAAATGCGCCAAGCGTTTGAAAAGCGGCTTGACATCATTTATGACAAGCTTGTGCAAATTCCAGGCTTCACTTGCGTCAAACCGCAAGGAGCGTTTTATTTGTTCCCGAACGCCCGAAAGGCGGCGGATATGGCCGGATGCCGCACGGTCGACGAGTTCGTCGCCGCCTTGTTGGAGGAAGCGAAAGTCGCGCTCGTGCCTGGTTCTGGGTTTGGGGCGCCGGATTACGTCCGCTTGTCGTACGCGACCTCGCTTGAGGCGCTCGAGACAGCGATCGAACGCATCCGCCGGTTTATGGAGGCGCGGGCCTAAGGCGCTTTGCGCCAAGGTGTCAGAGTGGAAAGAAAAAGGGCGGCTTTGTTTGGCGCAAAGCCGCTTTTTCCGCGTCGGTCTGTCGGCTGGCTCCGGGCGGCTGCGCCGAAGGGCGATTGGTGGGGGCAGCATCGTTTTGCGCTGCTTTGGCTGGTCGTTGCCGTGACGCCGACGGAACGGTATAATAGCGAATGATGGACGTGTCGATTATTGGAGGGAATCAGTGCGTGAAAACGACGACGATTGCGGAAGTGAATCAATACGTAGGACAACAAGTGACGATCGGCGCTTGGCTGGCGAACAAGCGCTCAAGCGGGAAAATCGTCTTTTTGCAGCTGCGCGACGGCACTGGCTTTATTCAAGGCGTCGTCGAAAAGGCGAACGTCTCGGAAGAGGTGTTTCAACGCGCAAAAACATTGACGCAAGAAACGTCGCTCTATGTGACGGGCACGGTGCGCATCGACGAGCGCTCCCCATTTGGCTACGAGCTGTCGGTTGCCGATTTGCAAGTCATTCAAGAAGCAGTTGACTATCCGATTACGCCGAAAGAGCATGGCGTCGAATTTTTGATGGACCATCGCCACCTTTGGCTTCGGTCGCGGCGCCAGCACGCGATCATGAAAATTCGCAACGAAATCATCCGGGCGACGTATGAGTTTTTCAACGACCGTGGGTTTGTGAAAGTCGACGCCCCGATTTTGACTGGCAGCGCACCGGAAGGAACGACCGAACTGTTTCATACGAAATATTTTGATGAGGATGCCTATTTGTCGCAAAGCGGCCAGCTCTACATGGAAGCGGCGGCGATGGCGCTCGGCAAAGTGTTCTCATTCGGCCCGACGTTCCGCGCCGAAAAATCGAAAACACGCCGCCATTTGATCGAGTTTTGGATGGTGGAGCCGGAAATGGCGTTTTATGAGTTTGAAGACAATTTGCGGCTGCAAGAAGAGTACGTCTCCTACCTTGTGCAGTCGGTGCTCGAGCGCTGCCGGCTTGAACTCGGGCGGCTCGGGCGCGACGTGTCGAAGCTTGAGCTGGTCAAACCGCCGTTTCCGCGCCTAACGTATGATGAGGCGATCAAGCTGCTTCATGAAAAAGGATTGACTGACATCGAGTGGGGCGATGACTTCGGTGCGCCGCATGAGACGGCCATCGCCGAAAGTTTTGACAAACCGGTGTTCATCACCCACTATCCGACCTCTTTGAAGCCGTTTTATATGCAGCCGGACCCGAACCGCCCCGACGTTGTGCTATGCGCCGATTTGATTGCGCCGGAAGGATACGGGGAAATCATTGGCGGCTCGGAACGGATTCACGATTATGAGCTGCTCAAGCGCCGCCTTGAAGAGCACCATTTGCCGCTTGAAGCGTATGAATGGTATTTGGATTTGCGCAAATACGGTTCTGTGCCGCATTCAGGGTTCGGGCTCGGCTTGGAGCGCACTGTCGCTTGGATTTGCGGCGTCGAACATGTGCGCGAGACGATTCCGTTCCCGCGGCTGCTCAACCGGCTTTATCCGTAAAAAACCCCCTGCAAAAAGGGGGTTTTTTCGCCGCCGTCATGTTATACTATAGTTGAGGTGCATCGGCATGGAAAAGAAAAAGGTGGCCGAATGGCTGGCGCAAGGAAGCATCGCCGTCCCGAAGCTGCTGCTTGGCCACTACAAGCAGCTTGGGTTGGGCGAGGGGGAGCTCGTCTTGCTTTTGCATATGCAGTCGTTTTTCGAAGAAGGCGTCTTGTTTCCGACGCCGGCCGAGCTGGCCGAAAGAATGACGGTCTCGGCAGCGGAATGCATGGAGATGGTGCGTCGGCTCTTGCAAAAAGGGATGATCGCGATTGAAGAGCATACGGATGAACAAGGCATTCGCAACGAAAAATATACGCTTGAACCGCTTTGGGAGAAGCTCGTGCATCATTTGTACACCCAGGCGGCTCAACAGGGGGAACTCGGCCGGCAGGAGGAAGAGGAGAGCTTATACACCGTTTTTGAGCAGGAGTTTGGCCGCCCGCTCTCCCCGTTCGAGTGTGAAACGCTTGCGATGTGGATCGATCAAGACGGCCATGAGCCGGCCATCATTAAAGCGGCGCTGCGCGAAGCGGTGCTGTCGGGGAAGTTGAATTTCCGCTACATCGATCGCATCTTGTTTGAATGGAAAAAGAACGGCATTCGCACGATTGAACAGGCGCACGACTACGGCAAAAAGTTTCGCAAGCCGTCCTCCCGTTCGGCGAAACAGACGGCGGGAGAATTTAAACAGACGATCCCGTTTTTCAATTGGCTCGACTCGTAACGAGAGGCGCTGTCTCTCGTTTTTGTTTGTCCAAAAATGGCCAATCGAACCGGTAAAAGGCGTCGTTTTGTTCGGGCCAATATGGCAATAAGGAGGAGACAAGGTGCTGACAAAGCAACAAATCCGCTACTGTTTGGATGAGATGGCCAAAATGTTTCCAGATGCGCATTGCGAGCTGGTGCACCGCAATCCGTTTGAGCTGCTGATTGCGGTTGTTTTGTCGGCGCAATGCACCGATGCGCTCGTCAACAAGGTGACGAAACGGCTGTTTGAAAAATATCGGACGCCGCACGATTATATTGCGGTGCCGCTTGAGGAGCTCGAGCAAGATATCCGCTCAATCGGCTTATATCGGAACAAAGCGCGAAACATTCAAAAGCTGTGCGCGATGTTGATTGACAAGTACAACGGCGAAGTGCCGCGCGACCGCGATGAGTTGATGAAGCTGCCGGGCGTCGGGCGGAAGACGGCGAACGTCGTTGTGTCCGTTGCGTTCGGCGTGCCGGCCATCGCGGTTGATACTCACGTCGAGCGCGTCAGCAAACGGCTCGGCTTTTGCCGCTGGGACGACTCGGTTTTGGAAGTCGAGAAGACGCTGATGAAAATCATCCCAAAAGAAGAATGGTCGATCACCCACCACCGAATGATTTTTTTCGGCCGCTACCATTGCAAGGCACAGTCTCCGCAATGTCCGTCATGTCCTCTTCTTCATTTATGCCGTGAAGGAAAAAAACGGATGCGAAAACGGGAGGAAAAAGCGGCAAATCAGAAGTGAACGGAACCGCGAAAGGGCTTGGTGAAGAAGGGAGAGAGCATGCCGGTCGGTCATGAAAAAACGGATGGCGCAAAAGCCATCCGTTTTTTGGGAATGCAACGGTTATGGACGGGTGCCAAGACCCGCTCCGGATCCGTTTTTTAACGGCGGGGAGACAGGCGGCGTTCCGCTGTTTGCACCCGTTCCACTGTTCGTTCCGTTCGTTTGGCCGCTGTTGTTCGTTCCTTGGTTGTTTGTTCCATCCGTTTGGCCATTGTTTTGGTTGGCCCCGCCGCTGTTGCCATTTTCTTGTCCGCCGCTTGCGCCGCCGTTTTGTTCATTGTTGTTTCCCTGACCGTTTTCGTTTCCGTTATTCCCGCTGTTGCCTTGATCGGTGCCGCCGTTTTGCCCGCCGCTGCCTTGGCTGTCATCCCCCGGTTGTTGTGGCGCGGGAGTTTGATCTTCTCCGCCGGGGACATGAACGCTGGCTATGGCCGGTTTGCTCATTCGTTCGCCGTCTTTTGCGTACACGGCGATTGTGTACGTCCATCCTGGCGTCGGATTGGAAATCGTGATCGAACGGTCTTTTGTGGTGATCGTATTCGTTTGACCTTGGCCATCTTTGACGCGCACCTCGAAGATCGTCTCATCGGTTTGCTCATCGTATGACCACGAAACCGAGATGGCGTTCGCCGCTTGGTCGTACACAGCGGTCAACCCTTTCACCGCCGGCAGTTCTTCCGGCACGTCGTTCGCCGTCTCCGTCGGCTCAGTGCCGCGCACGAACAATTCATACGTAATTTCGCTTTCCGGCGTGTATTTGCCGGCAAGTTTCGGCGGGTTCGTGCCTTTTTTGATCGGCAGTCTGACGACGCTCTCCGGCTGCTTGAAGCTTCCGCTGCCGTCATCGATGTGGGACATTAAGTTTTTCAACAAGTATTTCGGGATTTTTTGTTCCTCTATACTAAGCTTTGCCGTGCTGCTTCGCTTGCTGAAGCCGACCCAAATGGCCGCCGTATAGTTTGGCGTATAGCCGACAATCCAGCTGTCCGGCACATCGTCCCGGTCAAGGCCGAATTTTACTCCATCTTTCCCATAGTTCGTCGTCCCTGTTTTGCCTGCGAGCTCAAGTCCTGGAACATTGGCCAATTGACCTGTTCCGGAGCGGATGACAGACTTCAGCACGTCCGTGATCATGTAGGCGGTATAGTCGTGCATCACTCGTTTTGGTTTGGGTTGCAAATCCATTTCCGTGCCGTCCGGGAAGACGATTTTTGTCACGGCATATGCTTCGTATAGACGCCGTTATTACCAAAAGCAGTGTACGCTCCAGCCATTTGCAGCACCGATACGTAGCGGGATACTCCGCCGATAGCGTAAGGCTCATATACTTCATCAAAGCCCATGCCGAGTCGGTTAGCGAACTCCATCGCCCGCTCTTTGCCGACGGCTTGATAGGTTTTGAGCGCCGGAATGTTGTATGACCACGTGAGAGCTTTGCGCAATGTCACCGGCCCAGCGTATTTTCCGCCGGCGTTGCGGATCGGCGTGCCGTCCGAATACGTATACGGCTCGTCAACAAGAATGTGCGCGGTTGACCATTTTAAATATTCAATCGCCGGGCCATAGTCCAAAATCGGCTTGATCGTCGAACCGGGCTGGCCGACCGGTTGGATTGCGTAGTTGAAGCCGAATTCGATATTGTCGCGATGGCGACCGCCGCCTAACGCGCGAATGGCGCCTGTTTTGGTGTCGACGACGGCGATGCCGGATTGCAAATCCTTCTTATTGGTAAAGTATTTGTCAGAGTTTAATAGCTTTTCTACGTATGTTTGAACGTTTTGATCGAGCGTTGTATAAATTTTCAGCCCATCTTCAAAGACGTTGACGTTCGCTTTGTCGGTCACTTCTTTGATTACTTCGTCAATGAAGGCGTCATATGGTACATCATTTTGCGATTTTTTCCGTTTTGTCAGCATCGATTGAATCGGGACTTGTTTCGCTTTTTCCGCTTCTTCCTGGCTGATAAAGCCATGTTTCACCATAAGCGACAATACCGTATCGCGCCGTTTTTTTGCCGCCTCTGGATGGTCATACGGATTATACCGGTTTGGGGCCTGGGGCATGCCAGCGAGCAAAGCTGCTTCCGGAAGAGTGAGTTTTTTCAAGTCTGTCTTGCCAAAATAATATTCGGCGGCGCGTGCGACGCCATAAATGCCGTCTGAATAATAAATTTTGTTCAAATACATTTCCAAAATTTCATGTTTCGAATATTTTTGTTCCAGCTGCAGTGCCAGCCAAGCTTCTTGCGCTTTCCGTTCCAACGTTTTCTTTGATGAAAGGAATGTCATTTTCACGACTTGCTGGGTGATCGTGCTGCCGCCTTCCGCCCCAAATCCTTCCTTGATGTTGGCGAGGACGGCGCCGGCCAAGCGGACGATGTCGATCCCGTGATGTTCATAAAAGCGGGCGTCCTCTGTTGCCAAGACGGCATCTTCAAGCACTTTCGGCACGTCTTTATACGAAATGTACGTTCGCTTGTAGCCGCCAAGCTCCGCTACTTGTTTTCCATTCATATCGTACAAGACGGAAGAAAGCGGATCTTTAATTTTGGCCTCATCCAGCGGAGGAGCGTCCTTAACGAAATAGGCGAAAGTGGCAATACCCCCGATGGCGCCAAGGACCATCATCAGCAATATCGCAATGGCGACGGTTTTCAACCATGACCTTCCTCGTTTCGTTTTCGCTTTCTTCTGTTTGGTCTGTTTCGCTGCCTGCTTTCGTTCTACGCGAGAACGATATTCACCAGACATAAGCAAATCCTGCCTTTCTTACAAGTTTTCACTTCAACGGGTGAAGTACACGTTGTCTACTACACTAATATAATCAATTCTCGGCTGGTAGCCAAGCGGAATGGAATGTCCATGCCGTTCGATCTCTTGTTTCGGAATCGACTTTCGTCCGCCGGCTTCCTGTTTGTTCCACCAAGCGATCAAATGAGAGGCGTCAAGCAAATACGTTTCATTGAGCAAAGAAAAACGCAAAATCGCAAAACAAATGCCGCCGTGGGCGACGACTTGCTCCATATGGCGGATTTGATGAGCGTGGAAATTTTTCAGCGGAAACGCCGTTTTGTTTTTTGTCTCTTTCGCCTCAAAGTCAATGTACTTGCCGCGGTACACACCGTTGTAGTCGGTCGTCGACGCTTGCCGGAAGTAGGCTTCGGTAATGACGGCGGCGCTCCGTTTCGGATAGTCGACGCGCACGATTTGCACCGGGGTCGGCTTTTTATGGATGACCGCGATGCCGCGTTCCCGGTAATATTCATTCGTCGCGTTTAAGTCGTCTTCGAGCGTCATGCCGCGATTGGCATAATCGGCCGCCGGCCGGCGCGCGGCGTTCGGCTTGTTTCCGCGATACTCTTTTCCGCTCGGGTATTTGAGTGCCATCGCGTTCATCTCCTTTGAATGGTTTTTATTATACCATACGCTCCGGTCATATGCGCTCTTTTTCTTTTCCTCCTTTCGACTGAAGGCAAGCGAAGGAGGTCAATGTCGAATGGCGGCTGCTTGCCACTTTCTTTGCCGAATTCGTTCTACTTTTGTCGCCGCAGCAGGAGTCGTCCTTCCCGCCGCGAATGGAATATCATCATGCGAGAAATGGGGGAGAGGGAATGGAAAAACGGCTCGTGAAAAAAGAGGAGATCGAAAAGCAGCTGCAGGAAATAGTTGCACTCATCGAGCAGGTCGATGCGAAAATGGAAAAAGTGATCGCCGATGTCATCGAAGAGCGTTATGCGCAAAATCAAGCGCAGCTCGGGCGCCTTGAAGGGCAGATCGCCGGCGTGGAACAGCGGCTTGAGAAGGAGAAGCAGAGCGCTGCACTTCCGCTTTCGTCGAAATTGTATTTCGTGTAAGCCGGCCGATATGGTATCATCAAACAGAAGCGCATCGCGGCAAAACGCATCCGTTCTCCGGGCCATAGGGCACAGGGCAAACCGGATTTGCCGGCATGGATAAAGGAGGAGGCGCCATGGAAAAAGAGCTTAAGGCGTTGACGAAGCGCCTGCAACAATACAACGAACAGTTGCTTTTGATCGCCCGGCGCGCCCGCGAGCAGAACGAGGAGCCGGATTTTTTTGGCGACGTGAAACCGATGGCCGAAGAGGTGCAGGCCGTTGCCGAACGGTGGAAGGACGCCGCTTCCCGCTGGGTCCGCCATGCGCGGCCGAAATATGTCCATGAGCGGCAAATTGAGGCCGCCGCCGACCATATGGCGAAGCTGTGCGTTGAGGCATTTTATCCATCCGTTCCTGAGCGCCGCATCAAGCAATACAGCCAGGCCGTCGCTTATACGCTGGCGCTTGTCAAGGAACGGCTTGACGACACGAGCGAAGCAGGCAAGGAGAGGTTTTGACGGGGCAGGAGAAAGCGCCGCACGGAAAAAGGGGCTGACCCAAAACGCGAGTGCGTTTTGGATTAGCCCCCTTTTTTGTTTTATGTGTCTTTGCCTGTTGTGATCGAGACAGGGCCGCCTTCTGCAGTAGCGACGGTGTTGATCTCGTATTCGACCCGCTCCGTATGCTTGGGCGGCGCTGGTTTTCCATGTTTCGGCTTTTCATGGTCATGGCCTTTCAATTTATGGTTAAAGTGGACGCCTCGACCCATCGCCAATCCCCCCTTGTACGACAATTCCTCTTGCCTCTTTAGGGTGGGAAGAAACATCGTTTTTTATGCGTCTTGAGGAACAGGGGCAAAAAAAAAAAGAAGGGAAAAGCTCCCTCATCGTCCTACAGCCCAGCGTATTCCCCTGCTTCATCCGGCTGAGAGGCGCCGGCTTTTTCGAGCTCACGCACGAGATCGCGGTACTCGGCGAGCGAAATTTCCCCGCGCAAATACAGACGGCGGGCAAAATCAAGCAGTTCGTTCGCCTCAGCCGGTTCGCAATGTTTGACCGCCATAAACTTATGCTTTAACTCCGTCACGTTCATTGATGCTTTTCCCCCTTCCCCCTTTTTTACATCGTACCATGAAAATAGGAAGAAAGAATGATTTCGGAAAATTAAAACTTCCGACAAGAGGTGACATGTCCGCACACGTCGTCAGGCGTTTGCACATATACTAGTGGCAGCTCGCCTCCTTAGCCTAGGGGGAATCGATTATCAAACATGGGGGAGAGGAGACATGCACCGTTATCCGCGCCCAGTTTCGCCGCCGGTTTATGGACCATACGGCTCAGGCGGCCATTATAGTCCTTATTTTCACTATGGGGTTTCATCCTTCCCATCGGCGCCGGTTCACTGGCCTCATCTTCCGTCCGGCCATGCCGCGCCTCCCTCGTATCCGATGCCGTATCCAAAGCCAGGACCGCTTTTGCCGCCGCCGCGCCCGTCGTTTCTCGCCCAGTTTAAAAACAGCGACGGAACGTACGATATCAACAAAATGATGAGTACCGTGGGGCAAATGATCAATACGGTCAATCAAGTGAATGGCGTGTTGAAAGGATTGCTCGGTACGTTTAAAAAATGAAACCGCGTCATGGCGCGACGGTCGAGCGCGCTTGAAAAAGGGAAACCGCTCCGCCGTTTGCACGGGGAGCGGTTGTCACGTTGTCAAATGAGCAACTCATACACTTCATTGAGCTGATACACGCGCTCATAATCGCGCTCATCCATCGCATAGCGGATTTCATGGGGCAAAATGCGGTCCAAAAAGGCGCTTTCTTCTTGCGTTAAGTCGCGGACAAATTCCCCTTCGCCTCGGTATGGTTTGCTGATCAGTTTTTTGTAAATGCGTTTTGGGGTGTCGCTGTGGTGATCCAAATAGTTGGACAGCACTTCGCGCAAGTAAGCGAGTGTTTGTTCCATCATCGTCCGCCCCCTTCAAAAAAAGAGACAAACTCTTTGCTTGTGTTTGTGCGGCCTTGGACGTACGGATTTTCTTCCGTCACGCGGTCCGGGTCGAGGTTTGTTTTGATGACAAGCATCGGCTCATCCGACGGCTCGTTGATCAGTCGGTCGTTCAATTGTTTGAAATCGGGCAGTTTCGCCATTCGTTTTGCACCTCCTATCAGTAGCGTAGCTTGTCAGCCGAGAAAGTATGTATGCATCGTTTTGACCGCGGCAAGGCAAGCAAATGGCAAACAATAAGGGGGCGGCGGTGACAGACTGCAACGACAACTGGAAGCGGAAAAACAAATACACGAACAACCGTGAGGAAATCGCCAATGAATGGGTGATCAAAAAAGGAACGCCGGAAGAGGGCGAACGTTCCGGAAATTCACTCCATAAACAATAGAAGATGGACAAGAAACAAGCCGCTCCCCATGCAGGGAACGGCTTGTTTCACGCCCAAGCGCGGCGCTGGCCGTTGCCAAAATGGTTTTTGAACGCACACACAGGCTGGATCGTCTTCAATCGATATCGATATATTTCCGTTTTTGCGGCAGCTGGATGGTGAGCGTCCCATTTTGAAACGAGGCTTTCACCTCATGCTCAGCGACCGGATACGGAAACGGAATCAGCCGCGCCACGCGCCGCCGTGCGTGGCGGCGTTCGTATACATGGCCGTGATGATCTGCCGATTCAATGGTTTCATTGTGATCGACGATCAGCTGCAGCCCATCTTCCTGCCATTGCAAGCTGATTTGTTCCCTTTTGATGTCAGGCAGCCGGACAATGATTTGGTAATCGTGCTTCGTCTCTTTCACCTCGATCGGAATGTACGCGGCAGCAAACGTTTGTGCGAAATAGTCATCGAGCGTTTCAAACAGTTTTTGCAGCGGCCGTTCATCAAACCATTGATTCATCATTTTCCGCAAATGATGGAACGGGTGATGGCCTCCCCCATTGGCTGGTGGTTGAAACGATTCATTCATTGCGCTTCCCTCCCTTTTTTCAAAACAGCGAAATGACTCTGTCGGGACGCTGCCGATTGGCAAGGCGATTCACTGTCAATGTATGTACGGAGCGAAAAAAAAGCTACTCCGTACTTTTTTAGGGAGTTTTCATCTTGTTTTAACCCAGATGGAATATAATGACACCACCATCCATGTGATGCACATCAATAACGCTGTCGGTTGCCGGCGGCGGGAGGAGGGATGGCGCGATGCATTGGGTTCATTGGTTGGTGACATTGTTTTTTTCTGGAACAGCCGTGTCGCTTCTTTCCTATCAAGCGTTGGAAATCGTTCAAGCCATTGTCGATTGGATCGTTGACCGCCACTCGTAAACAGCTGCCTGCGCCGCTTTTGGCCGATTCATTTTTGAGGGCGTCTCGAACAGGCGCCCCATTCCTTTTTTGACTGCTGGCTGTCCGTTGGCGGTGGACGATTTGTTGTGTATAGTGAAAGATGTATAAAATGAAAGCAAACAGCCGCAATGGAGGAGGAGCAGCTGATGAACGGACGTATTTTATTGATTGAAGATGAAGCCGGGCTCGCCCGGTTTTTGGAGCTTGACTTAAAGCACGAAGGCTTTGACGTGCATGTATGCGCCGATGGACGCGAAGGGCTCGAGCTCGCTCTTTCGGAGCAGTGGGATCTCATTTTGCTTGATGTGATGCTGCCGAGTCTCAATGGCATGGAAGTATGCCGCCGCATCCGGGCGGCGAAATCGACGCCGATCATGATGATCACAGCGCGCGATAGCGTGTTTGACCGCGTCATGGGACTCGATAACGGGGCCGATGACTACATCGTCAAACCGTTTGCCATTGAAGAGCTGCTCGCCCGCATCCGCGCCTTGTTCCGCCGCGTTCATCCGGAAGCGAACGCCCAAGTGTTGACGTTTAAAGATTTAGTCGTTGACGTGCAGGCGCGCACCGTGAAAAAAGGAGACGAATTTATTGAGCTGACGAAGCGGGAATACGACTTGCTCGTCGCCTTTATGCAAAACATCAATGTCGTCTTGACGCGTGATGCGCTCCTTGACAAAGTGTGGGGATTTGACGCCGAAGTCGAGACGAACGTCGTTGACGTCTATGTCCGCTACTTGCGGCAAAAGCTTGACGAACACGATAAAGAGCGGTATATCCAAACGGTGCGCGGCACGGGATATGTGATGCGGCCATGAAGAGGGAGGCGATTCGCCGGCTTTCGCTGAAAGGGAAGCTGACCGTTTTGTCGGCCGGGGCGATTTTCATTACGTATTTTGTGTTTACGTTTTTGCAATATCATATGGTCAAACAATGGCTGCTGAAGGAAGAAGAAAAAACGATGGAACAAACGGTGGCGGAAATTGAAACCTATTACGAGGAAAAACGTAATCTATCATGGGAAGGGATTCGCCGCAGCCGCGCGTTTTTGGAAAGGTTGAATGAACGATACCAACTCATTCGCGTCACGGATGAGAAAGGAAACGTCATCGTCTCCGTTTCAAATGGGGCAGCGGTGTCGCTATCGCCGAGCGAGATGCCCGACAAGCGGAAAATGGATGAGCATTTCATCAACAATGAACGGTTTTTGCTGCTCCGTCAGCCGATTCATATCAGCAACTTGCATGGAACGATCGAAATCGCCCGCCGGCTGGCGAGGTTCCAGCAAGTGACCAACACGCTCTTTCTCATCATGACGGCGATCGGCTTTTTGGCCATGGCCGCAAGCGCTGTCGCCGGCCGGTTCGTGGCGCAAAGCTTCGTCCGGCCGTTGCAAACGCTGGCCAAAACGATGGCCGACATCAAAAACAACGGGCTGAAACGGCGCATTGATGTGCCTCCGGCGCGCGATGAAATTGCGGAACTGATGGTGATGTTCAACGGCATGATGGATGAAATTGAGCGGTCGTTCGCCATGCAGCGGCAATTTGTCGAGGATGCGTCCCATGAACTGCGCACGCCGCTCGCCATTTTGCAAGGCCATCTTTCGTTGCTGCAACGGTGGGGGAAGCACAACCCGGAGATTTTGGAAGAATCGCTTGAGGCGGCGATGAAAGAGGCGGAGCGGCTGAAGCGGCTCGTTCTCGAGCTTCTGGACTTGTCGCGCGCCGAGGCGATCACGGTGCCGGATGAGGTCGCGCCGATGGATGCCGCGGCGGCTGTCGGACAAGTCGTCAAAAATTTCCGCGTCTTGCACCCGGACTTCCAATTTCTGATTGACCAGCCGGATAAGCCGATTGCGCGCGCGGCGATGGCGAAGCATCATTTTGAACAATTGCTGTTCATTTTGCTTGACAATGCGGTAAAATATTCTCAGCGAGTGAAACAAATCGCGATTTCCTTGCGCGAGGAAGGGCCGTTTGTGACGGTCGCCGTCCGCGACCATGGCATTGGCATTCCGAAAGACGAGCTGAAAAACGTTTTTTTGCGCTTTTATCGCGTCGACAAGGCGCGCAGCCGCGAACAAGGCGGCGCCGGGCTCGGGCTTTCGATCGCCAAGGAAATCATCGATAAATACGGCGGGCAAATTACAGTGGAAAGCGAGATCGATCAAGGAACGACGGTCGAACTGGCCATTCCGAAAGCGGAATAGGAGGAGAGTGAGAGACATGGGACATTCCCATGGCGAAGAGACGGCAGGCAAAAAAGCGATTCATCACGTCGTCGAGAAGTTCCGCAAGCGCGGGGTGAAAATCGCGACATGCAAACCGCGGACGATGATGTCACTGTCATGCTTAGATGAGATCGACAAAATGAGAGGATGAATCGAAGAAAAGAAAATGGAAGCGAAACAGCGCATCATTCCGGCCATTAAAACGATGAAGCAATTTGACGCCTTTTTGTCAAGCGGTTACACGGTCGGCGTGTTGCTTGAGGTGCATATTGCCCAGTTAAAAAGCATCTTTGCCTATGCGCGCCGGCATGGCAAGGAGTTGATCATTCACGTCGACTTGGTGCAAGGGCTGAGCCATGATGAACATGCGGCGGAATACCTTTGCCAAGAGTTCCGCCCGCATGGCCTCATTTCCACGAAAGCGGGCGTCATTATGAAGGCGCGGCAAAAACGAGTCTTGGCCGTGCAACGCATCTTTTTGCTCGATTCTCATGCGTTGGAGAAAAGCTATCAGCTGATCGCCAAAACGAATCCGGACTGCATCGAAGTCATCCCGGGCGCCATGCCGCACATCATCCGCGAAGTGAAAGAACGGACGGGAAAACCGATTTACGCCGGCGGCCTCATCCGCACGGTCGACGATGTCGAGCGGGCGCTGGAAGCCGGCGCGGCATCGGTGACGACGTCAAATGAAACGCTTTGGCGCCACTACAATGGATAATGCGTTGAGCTGGTCAAATCGGCCGCCGTCTGCTACAATAAAGGTAACAAGTTAATCATCAGTCAGGAGACAAGGAGAGACCACGCATGCATGGTAGGCGTCATGCTTATCGTGTTTGCACTGGTCTCTTTTTGTCTTTTTCAAAAGGAGGAATCATGCATGACGTTCTCAAGCAAACAGCGGAGCGATGTTCTTCAAGCGATGAGCGAAAAACAATATGATCTTCTCGTCATCGGCGGGGGGATCACCGGCTCTGGCATCGCCCTTGATGCCATCTCGCGCGGCATGACGGTCGCGCTTGTCGAGATGCAAGATTTCGCCGCCGGCACGTCAAGCCGGTCGACGAAGCTTGTTCACGGCGGCTTGCGCTACTTAAAGCAGTTCGAGGTGAAGCTTGTCGCGGAAGTCGGGCGCGAACGGGCGATTGTGTATGAAAACGGCCCGCACGTCACCACACCGGAGTGGATGCTGCTGCCCATTTACCGCGGCGGAACGTTCGGCAAGTGGAGCACGTCGATCGGCCTTTGGTTGTATGACCGGCTGGCCGGCGTCAAGCAAAGCGAGCAGCGCACGATACTTAATGCCCGGCAGACGTTGGAAAAAGAGCCGCTCTTAAAGCGCGACGGCCTGATTGGCGGCGGCTATTACGTCGAGTATCGGACCGACGATGCCCGCTTGACGATCGAGGTGGTCAAAAAAGCGGTCGAGCTTGGCGTCGACGCCGTCAACTACGTCAAAGCCGAACAGTTTTTATACGACGAGCGCGGCCGCATCACCGGCGCCCGCTGCCGCGACATGATCGGCAGACGAGTGTATGACATCCGCGCCAAAAAAGTCGTCAATGCTGCTGGACCATGGGTTGATGCGCTGCGCGACAAAGACGGTTCGAAAACCGGCAAGCGGCTTCGGCTGACAAAAGGCGTCCATATCGTCATCGATCAAAAGCGTTTTCCGCTCAAGCAGGCCGTCTATTTTGACACCCCGGACGGCCGGATGGTGTTTGCCATTCCGCGGGATGGGAAAACGTATGTCGGCACGACCGATACATTTTATGACGATGATCCTGCTCATCCGGCCATGACCGAAGAAGACCGTGATTACTTATTGCAAGCGATTCACTACATGTTCCCGTCTGTCGGCGTCACTGCCGACGATGTCGAGTCGAGTTGGGCCGGCGTCCGCCCGCTCATTTACGAAGAAGGGAAAAACCCGTCGGAAATTTCCCGCAAAGACGAGATTTGGACATCGCCATCCGGCCTCATCACAATCGCCGGCGGCAAACTGACCGGCTACCGGAAAATGGCGGAAACCGTCGTCGACCTCGTCGCTAAGCAGCTCGAAAAAGAAGAGCAGAAAACGTTCCGTCCATGCCAGACGAAACAATTGCCGATCTCCGGCGGCGATGTCGGCGGCTCGCACCGGCTGCCGGTCTTCATCGCCGAAAAGGCGAAGGAAGCGGCGCGCTATGGGCTGACAGAAGAACAAGGGGCGCGGCTGGCAAAACAGTACGGCACAAATGTCGACCGCCTCTTTGCCTTAAGCAACGAGTACGACCGCTCGTCCGGCTTAACGCGCGAAACGTTCGTCCGCCTCGTCTACGCCATCGAGGAAGAAATGGCGGTCAAACCAGTCGACTACTTCATCCGCCGCACCGGAGCGCTGTTGTTTGATATTGATTCGGTCCGGCGTGAGAAAGAGGCGGTTGTCGCGTTTATGGCGCGGTATTTTGGGTGGACCGAGGAAGAGCGGGACATGTATGGGAAGGAACTCGATCAGGAACTGCGGCGTGCTGTGTTGGCGGAGGAAGGAGAGGAGTGAATGATCCTTTGAAGGAAATGATGAGCGCCTGAATCCAGGGCGCTTTTTTGATGGATTTTTTCGTAAAAATTAAGTAAAATTTAAACAAAAACAAAGCGGGGGAAGAGAATGTCAGTTGCATACAATCCACAAACGAAGCAGTTTCATTTGCGGGCGGGCAAGGCGAGCTACGTGATGCAGCTTTTCCGCTCCGGCTATTTGGCGCATGTCTATTGGGGAAAAGCGGTACGCGATGTTCGCGGCGCGCGGGCATTTCCGCGGCTGGACCGCGCGTTTTCCCCTAACCCCGACCCATCCGACCGCACGTTTTCGCTCGATACGCTGCCGCAAGAATATCCAGCCTATGGGAATACCGATTTTCGTTCTCCGGCGTATCAAGTGCAGCTTGAGAATGGCTCGACCGTGACCGATTTGCGCTACAAAACGCATCGCATTTTCAAGGGGAAGCCAAAGCTTGATGGGCTTCCGGCGACGTATGTTGAGCACGAACAAGAAGCGGAGACGCTTGAAATGGTTCTTGAAGATGCGCTGATTGGCCTAGAGGTCACGCTGCAGTATACGGCGTATGAAAAATGGAACGTCATCACGCGCGCGGCCCGTTTTGAAAACAAAGGCGGCGAGCGGTTGAAACTGCTGCGTGCGCTCAGTATGAGCGTTGATTTCCCAACTGCTGACTATGATTGGATCCATCTCCCCGGAGCGTGGGGGCGCGAGCGCTGGATCGAGCGGCTCCCGCTTCTGACCGGCGTGCAAGCGGCGGAAAGCCGCCGCGGCGCGAGCAGCCACCAACAAAACCCGTTTATTGCGCTCGCTGCCAAAAACGCCGATGAACACCAAGGCGAAGTGTACGGGTTCAGCTTGGTGTACAGCGGCAATTTCCTCGCCCAAATCGAGGTGGACCAGTTCCGCACTGCCCGCGTCTCGATGGGCATCAATCCGTTTGATTTTACGTGGCTATTGGAACCGGGCGAGTCGTTCCAAACGCCGGAAGTCGTTATGGTCTACTCCGATCAAGGGTTAAACGGAATGTCGCAAACGTACCACGAACTGTACCGCACCCGCCTAGCGCGCGGCGCGTTCCGCGACCGCGAACGTCCGATCTTGATCAATAACTGGGAAGCAACGTATTTTGACTTCAATGAGGAAAAGATGATGAATATCGCCCGAACGGCGGCGGAGCTTGGCATCGAATTGGTTGTGCTTGACGACGGCTGGTTTGGGGAGCGCGACGACGACCGCCGTTCGCTCGGCGATTGGATCGTCAACCGGCGCAAGCTTCCAAACGGCTTGGACGGGTTGGCGAAACAAGTGAACGAACTCGGGCTGCAGTTCGGCTTATGGATCGAACCGGAAATGGTGTCGCCAAACAGCGAGCTGTACCGGAAACATCCCGACTGGTGTCTCCATGTGCCGAACCGCCCGCGCTCTGAAGGACGGAACCAGCTTGTGCTCGATTATTCCCGCCAAGACGTGTGCGACTATATGATTGAAACGATCTCGAACGTGCTTGCGAGCGCCCCCATCACTTATGTGAAATGGGACATGAACCGCCATATGACGGAAATCGGTTCGGCCGCCCTGCCGCCCGAGCGCCAGCGCGAAACGTCGCACCGCTATATGCTTGGGCTCTATCGCGTGATGGACGAGATCACCGCGCGTTTTCCGCACATTTTGTTTGAAAGCTGCTCCGGAGGCGGAGGGCGGTTTGACCCGGGGATTCTCTATTATATGCCGCAAACATGGACGAGCGACAACACTGACGCTGTCTCGCGCCTGAAAATCCAGTACGGTACAAGCCTCGTTTACCCAGTGAGCGCCATGGGCGCCCACGTCTCGGCCGTGCCGAACCACCAAGTCGGGCGGGTGACATCGCTCACGATGCGCGGCCATGTGGCGATGTCAGGCAACTTCGGCTATGAGCTCGATATCACGAAATTGACGGAAACAGAAAAACAAATCATCAAGGAACAAGTCGCGTTTTACAAAGATGTGCGCCGCCTCGTCCAGTTCGGCACGTTTTATCGGCTGCTCAGCCCGTTTGAAAGCAACGAGGCGGCGTGGATGTTCGTCTCGGAAGATCAGTCGGAAGCGCTCGTCGCCTACTTCCGTGTTCTGGCGGAAGCGAACGCGCCGCTGTCATACTTGCGGCTCAAAGGGCTTGACCCGAATCAAGACTATGAAATCGAAGGCCTTGGCGTCTACGGCGGCGACGAGCTGATGTATGCCGGAGTGGCGGTGCCGCACCGCTTGGGCGATTTTATCAGCATGATGTGGCGATTGAAAGCCGTTCGATGATAGGGGGAATGATGCGGCCTGAGCGGATGCATCAGCGCGAAACAAACGAATCGAACCCGGCATGTTAGATGCCGGGTTCAAACTGTTTGAGCTTCTCGATGATGCGCCGCTTCCGATAAAGCATCTTCCCGGTTTCGGCGATGTCTTCCATAAACGATTTGTTAAACAGCGAACCGAAAATGACGCCGATGATCGGCACGGCTTGAAACAGCTTTTTCCATCCGTACTGGTCGCGGAACGTCATCATCACTTCCCGCCATCCTTGCAGTTCGGAAAAGACGCGCCCGCGTTCATTGGAGAACGACGAAAGTTCGTCCAAAATCGCTTTTTTCCCGACGATGTCCGCCGCGGCAAACTGCAGGCATTTGACGACAAACACGCGCTCCTCTTTTTCCTTCGGGTCATATCCGTACACGATGGCGATCTCTTGCAGCGTTTTCAGCGCCAAGCCAAGAAGCGCTGGGATGTCCACCGCCAGCGTCAGCGCCCCGCCCATTCCAGTCGCCGCCCCTTGCAGCTGGGCGAACGTGACGCGCGCATCGATCAACTCGTCGCAAACGCGGTCCATCGTCGCAAGCGGCAAGTGCGGCACCTCGGCCAACGACGATACGCCAAGCTTGTCCAATACCTTTCCTTCATTCACTAAGTATTGCCCGCCGCTTTGAATATAGCTGCCCAGCTCATCAAGCAGCTGCCCTAGTTTTCGATGGACGACTTTTGGCGTCAGCTTATCGAGCACTTGAAACGGCAAGCGGCCGAGCTTTTCCCAAAACCATAGGTCTTTTTGGGAGTGTTCCCAGTTCATGATGGTTTGGAGTTCTTGTTTTAGTGATGTTATTGTATCCTTCATAAATTTGTCCTCCGAACATTGTTGAATCACTTGTTCTTAGGTTGAGGATTAGGGGCATTTTTTATACATTTATATTATAAAGAAGAAGGGCTTATTAATAAGGTTTATACTAAAAACTGAATCCTGTTTTTATCTACTCTGAAAATACCTAAACTCCTAAATGCACCAATTCACGATATTCGACAGAAAAATATTTTTATCCTGCCAATGACGACGAAATTTTTCCGTCGTGAGAGTCTATATAGACGTGTAATTTGGCTAGTCTTTAATTAAAAAAAATATATATATTTAGTAAAAGTTTATTGTTGACGAATATTGAATTTTAACTTAATTTATAATTAGATAAAAATTTATCTGGGGGGAATAACTATGAACGTTTTATCCTCAATTTGTTACGGAGGAGATTACAACCCAGAGCAATGGCCAGAGGAAATTTGGTATGAAGATGCTAAGTTGATGCAAAAAGCGGGGGTGAATTTAGTATCTTTAGGGATTTTCAGTTGGAGCAAGATCGAACCGTCTGATGGAGTGTTCGACTTTGAATGGCTAGACAAGGTTATAGATATACTATATGACCACGGTGTGTATATTAACTTGGGGACGGCGACTGCAACTACTCCAGCTTGGTTTGTAAAAAAGTATCCAGATTCTTTGCCGATCGATGAAAGCGGTGTCATTCTCTCGTTTGGCAGTAGACAACATTATTGTCCTAATCATCCTCAATTAATTACGCACATAAAGAGACTTGTGAGGGCTATAGCAGAACGGTATAAAAATCATCCGGCACTCAAAATGTGGCATGTTAATAATGAGTATGCATGTCACGTTTCCAAGTGTTTTTGTGAGAATTGTGCTGTCGCGTTTAGAAAGTGGCTAAAGGAAAGATATAAAACAATCGATGAATTAAATGAACGTTGGGGTACAAACTTTTGGGGACAGCGATACAATCATTGGGATGAAATTAATCCCCCTAGAAAGGCACCAACTTTTATTAATCCATCCCAAGAACTTGATTACTACCGTTTTATGAATGACTCAATTCTCAAGTTGTTTTTAACAGAAAAGGAAATTTTACGTGAGGTAACACCAGATATTCCAGTATCAACTAATTTCATGGGTTCATTCAAACCGTTAAACTATTTTCAGTGGGCTCAGCATGTAGATATTGTGACATGGGACTCATATCCTGATCCCAGAGAGGGCTTGCCAATTCAGCACGCCATGATGAATGACCTTATGCGTAGTTTAAGAAAAGGTCAACCGTTTATTTTGATGGAGCAGGTAACCTCACATGTTAACTGGCGCGATATTAATGTTCCAAAACCGCCAGGTGTAATGCGTCTATGGAGTTATGCAACTATTGCCCGTGGTGCAGATGGTATTATGTTTTTCCAGTGGCGTCAAAGTAGAGCAGGAGCTGAAAAATTCCACGGTGCAATGGTGCCCCACTTTTTGAACGAGAATAATAGAATTTATAGGGAAGTTACACAGTTAGGGCAAGAGCTGAAAAAGTTAGATTGTTTGGTCGGATCTAGAATCAAGGCAGAGGTCGCGATCATTTTTGATTGGGAAAACTGGTGGGCTGTCGAACTAAGTTCCAAACCACATAATAAACTAAGATATATTCCTATAGTTGAAGCTTATTATAGGGAATTATATAAACGTAATATTGCTGTCGATTTTGTAAGGCCATCTGATGATCTAACAAAATACAAAGTAGTTATCGCTCCAATGTTATATATGGTTAAAGAGGGAGAAGATGAAAACTTACGGCAATTTGTTGCTAACGGTGGCACTTTGATTGTCAGTTTCTTCAGTGGCATTGTAGATGAAAATGACCGTGTACATTTAGGCGGATATCCTGGTCCTCTGCGAGATATTTTGGGGATTTTTGTTGAGGAATTTGTACCATACCCAGAAACAAAGGTAAACAAAATATATAGTAACGATGGGGAATATGATTGTACGACGTGGGCGGACATAATCCGATTAGAAGGGGCAGAACCTCTAGCGACATTTAAGGGGGATTGGTATGCAGGACTTCCGGCGGTTACACGTAACTGCTACGGTAAAGGAGAGGGGATTTACGTCGGTACTTATCCAGATAGTAATTATTTAGGCAGGCTTTTAGAACAGGTTTTCGCTAAACATCATATTAATCCCGTTCTTGAAGTAGCTGAAAATATAGAGGTGCAACAAAGAGAGACTGATGAATGGAAGTATTTAATTATTATCAATCATAATGATTACGAAGTGACACTGTCACTGCCAGAAGATAAGATATACCAGAATATGATTGATGGGAAATGCTTTCGAGGAGGTGAATTGAGGATTCAAGGGATTGATGTAGCAGTGTTAAGAGAGCATGATGAAGCCGGGAAGGTTTAGAGAAGTCTCGTTCCGACAGTTGGCAACATAATATGCATAAGATGACAATGTCTATAAACATTGGATCTTACGCACTTAGTGAAAAGGCTCATTTCATTAAGACAACAACTGAAAAATGTATGTTTTTCGGCTGTATATTCTTAATTAGACTCCTTTTTCACCAAAAGTTCATAAGAATTAAAAAAACAGGAGGGATTTTCTTTGAAAAAGATTTTGACACTATTTTTAGTAAGTATTCTTCTATTAACTGCTTGTTCTTCAAAAACGAAAAACGGTGGAGCTGCAGATAGCACAAAAAGTACGAATGAAATAACAGTGTGGACGTGGGATCCAAATTTCAACGTAAAAGCGATGAAAATTGCAGAAGAGTTTTATAAGAAAGAGAATCCTAATTTTAAATTAAAAATTATTGAAAATGCTCAAGAGGATATCGTTCAAAAGCTTAATACAAGTTTAAGTTCTGGCACAACAAAAGGCTTGCCAAATATCGTATTAATTGAAGACTATCGTGCACAGAGCTTCCTTAAAGCGTATCCTGATGCATTCTATGACCTATCAAAATATTTCAAAGCGGAAGATTTTGCTGAATATAAACTTGCTCCTACTAGCTTAAATGGTAAACATTATGGGCTTCCGTTTGATACAGGGGTTGCTGGGTTATATGTGAGAACAGATTATTTGCAAAAAGCGGGATATACTGTTGATGATTTACAACTCACATTTCGCACCC
>NZ_ATCO01000116.1:0-21848 GCF_000422025.1 Geobacillus sp. WSUCF1
AAACTGTCGAACTCGGGTATGAAATTCAGTGTTTTTTTCTAGGATCCGCATCGCGAAATCTTTGATATAACAGCATTTTGGCCATTTTCATTTGCCTAAAATGGCCTCAAAACTGTCGAACTCGGGTTAAATGAGGAGTTTATTAAAAAGTGAATTTTTAGAAAATATTTTGTTGACTTATGTAGCCAAACAGTCTATGCTAGTACTGTCCACGATATTGAGCAGAGGAGAGATGAGCCATGAGTGTAGTCCAGGAAACGAAAGGCTATTTCGGCGAATTCGGCGGCAGCTTCGTTCCGGATGAATTGCAGGAAGTGCTTGACTACTTGGAAGAGCAGTTTCTGAAATATAAAGATGACCCGGAATTCAATGAGGAGTTTCGAACCTACTTGCGGGAGTATGTCGGCCGCGAGAGTCCGCTGACGTTTGCGGCGCGATTGACGGAGCGGCTCGGCGGGGCGAAGATTTATTTGAAACGTGAGGATTTGAACCATACTGGTTCGCATAAAATCAACAACGTCATCGGGCAAATTTTGTTGGCGAAACGGATGGGGGCGAAACGGGTCATTGCGGAGACCGGCGCAGGCCAGCATGGGGTGGCGACCGCTACCGCATGCGCCATGTTTGGCATGGACTGCACCATTTATATGGGAGAAGAAGATACGAAGCGTCAGGCGCTCAATGTGTTCCGCATGGAGCTGCTAGGGGCGAAAGTCGTGCCGGTCTCGAAAGGGCAAGGGCGGTTGAAGGATGCCGTGGACGAGGCGCTGAACGATCTTGTACAAAACTATAAGACTACGTTTTATTTGCTTGGTTCGGCGGTTGGTCCGCATCCGTATCCGTCGATGGTGAAACATTTTCAGTCGGTTATTAGCGAAGAGAGCAAGCGGCAAATTTTAGAGAGAGAAGGGCGGCTTCCGGATGTGGTGGTGGCCTGCGTTGGCGGGGGAAGCAACGCCATCGGGGCGTTCGCCCATTATTTGGATGAACCAAGCGTGCGGCTCATCGGTGTCGAGCCGGAGAAGGCGGCGACGTTGACGAAAGGGGTTCCGGCGGTTCTTCACGGATTCAAGTGTCTCGTGTTGCTTGATGAAAACGGCAACCCGCAGCCCACATACTCGATCGCCGCTGGGCTCGATTATCCGGGCATCGGTCCGGAGCACAGCCATTTGAAAGTGTCCGGGCGGGCTGAGTATTATACGGTTACGAATGAGGAAGTGCTCGAAGCGTTCCAACTGTTGTCCAAAACGGAAGGAATCATCCCCGCTCTGGAGAGCGCCCATGCGGTGGCGTACGCTATCAAGCTCGCGCCGACGTTAAGCAAAGACCGAATCATCATTGTGAATTTGTCGGGGCGCGGGGATAAAGATGTCGAGCAAGTGTTTTCGATGTTACAATCATAAATTAAGAGGAAAGCGGGCGGACTTTCACGGCGGTGTCCACGTGAAGCCGCCTGCTTATTGTTTTCGATCTCCCGTTTCCCGATTGGTGATGTTCTGCCCTTTTTCACCATCGTTGGCTAACTAATCGCCACTCCTGCACTCGCATATCCCGTGACGGAAGCGGCGATTGAAAGACCGGAAGTGGTGATGAAAAACGCCATGAGCAGCCGGTCGCCAGCATTGACAGGCACGTTTAATCCTGTGATGATGCCGCTGGCGTTTTGGGCTAGGGAGATGGGAAAGGTGATTGATGGCGTTAATGTAATGAGCGTGCCTGGAATAGGCGAAAATACGTTGCTGGATGGAGAAGTGGCGATATACAATTGAGCGCGGATCGTAGCCGTTCCTAAAAGCGCTGTGCCCGTTGTGGCGGAAAAATTGGCTGCGACAGCAGTAATGATTCCTGAACGCGGGATGGTAAAGGAAAAATTCGATGTGCCCCCAAGGTTTATGGTTCCTCCCACTAAACTGATGCTTGAAGCAGCGTTTCCAAATCCGATCAAACTTGCGGTGTTGGCCAACCCAGCTATAGTGGCGGTCAAGACAACCGTTGTTCCTGAAGCGAATGGAATGATGGCTCCTGCTCCAGCGGGTCCCGTAGGTTCGGTCGGTCCTTGGGGTCCAATGGGGCCCGTGGGCCCTGTAGGTCCCGTGGGTCCTTGAGGTCCAGTCGGTCCTGTAGGCCCTGTGGGTCCCGTGGGTCCTGTTGGTCCGGTATAGATTTTTACAATCGGCGGCCATGTTCCGCATAAAGGGGAAAGACATTTTACTCGAATAGGACGTCGGTCAGACAAGCGGCATAACCTCCCTTCATCACGATTCATCGGTTTGGTGGAACGTGCTTTCGGCGGCGAGAATGGATTGCAGCAAACATTCGTTGTGCAAAACCGCGGGATGATGAGGAACGTATTGTTTGGCTTTTTCGTTATGTTGGTATGCTAACTCGTACTCGCCCATGTAAAAGTAACATACACAAAGCTGCAAGTGGGAAAGCCAAGTCCAACAAGCATGATGAACAAATCCCCAGCTGTCGGAAGGCATTGTGAGCTGAGTGGCTAAATGGTACCAAAATGCGGCAAGCCGATATTGCTTGCGCTGAAGAAAGTAATAGCCGAGCCGGCAGCAGCATTCAGCCCGAGGGGTATCGTATTCGAAAGATTGGTACACATATCGAAATGCCTGTTCTTCATCACCAAGTGCGTAAAAACAGTCTGCCAACTTTCCGCAGGCGGCGATGCAATCTTCCACCCACCCTTTTTTTGTCTGCAAAAACTGTTCATAATACTGAATGGCCCGCTCGTATTGTTGATGGTCGAACAGTTCGTTGGCGAAGTAAAAGAGATCTCTTGGCGAAAATTCTGCTCCTTGTGCCAACTGCCTTTCATAAATTTGCAAATTTCGATCTGAAGCGCAGCGGTTCGGTTGATGAATAATGGTAATATCGCTGTTGAGAATCGTTCCCCATACTTCTAGATATTCATGAACCATCCCATGCCATCGGAAGCCGCTGGATCGTTTGACGAGACGATTTCGGCGGACGCTAGAGATCGTCTTTCCATATTCATCTTGGGCAAGGCTGTAAATCATGGTGACGGAGTCGATGTCAGAAGAAAGGGTGCGCTTCAATGTGAGAAATTTGGTCTGCTCTTCTGCCGGCAAGATGTCGTCTGCGTCCAGCCAAAAAATATAGTCCATGGTGGCGTGGGAAAAGGAGAAGTTTCGCGCCGCCGAGAAATCATCGCTCCAAGGAAAGTCGATGACTCGTGCGGTGTAGGAGCGGGCGATTTCTTTCGTGCGATCCGTTGATCCTGTATCCACAATCACGATTTCGTCTACGAGATGTTGGACGCTGTCCAAACAGCGGGCAAGGACGTCTTCTTCATTTTTGACGATCATGCAAAGACTGATGGTGATCAATTTCCTTGCACCTTCCTTTCGGCCATGTTGCTGTTTCACTATATGCATCATGCGGGAACGTGCTTATGCCAATGCCGCATGGCGCTGTGAAAATCGAGGAAAAAGGGCGGAGTGAAGAAAATCCCTTCATCCCCGCAATCAATGGGGGATGAAGGGACTGATTTGCTTCGCGGTTGACCTTAGTTGTGAATGAGCGCCGTGCTGTAAGGCGGTGCTCCCACAATCCTCTCGCATTGAAACGCCAGCCTCAATCGGGAGGGGTTACACCGCTTCAACAGGAATAAATTCCCATTTATTTATATCAAATAATCCTTGGTCGGTCAGCTTGAGCTCTGGGATGACCGGCAAGGCGAGGAAGGACAATGTGATGAATGGGTTGAACGAGCCATTGGCGCCGATGGCTTTAAGGGCTTTGTCAATCTGCTTCAATCCGCTTAGCACCTCGGTATAGTCTTTTCTTGTCATTAGACCGCCGATCTCAAGCGGCAGGCTGGCAAGCACCGCTCCGTCTTTGATGACCGCCAAGCCGCCGTGCTGCTCGCGGAGCTGTTCGATGGCGGCGGCGAGGTCGCGATCGTTTGTTCCGGCGGCGATGATGTGGTGTGAATCGTGCGCGATCGAAGAAGCAATGGCGCCTGTTTTGAACCCGAAGCCGCGGACGATGCCAAGGCCGATGCCGAGGCCGCGATGGCGTTCGACGACCACAAGCTTCAGCAAATCCCGCTCGATCGACGGGCAGAAAGCCCCTTCCTGGACATCAACGTCCGTGATGAGGTGGTTCGTATGCAAATGGTTCGGGATGATCTCGATGACATGGACTTTCGTTCCTCTTTTCATCGGGATGCGAAGATCGGTTTCGTCCACTGCTTGGCAACGGATGGAGTGAAGCAATGGCTGTTCAAGGCTTTCTGCCGATCGTTCGGCCGGAAACACCGTCTGTCCATGTTGGGCCACTAGTCTTCCCGCTTTGAAGACGTGGGTGATGTTCAATGTTTCCAAATCGTCAACGAACAAAAAGTCGGCGTCATATCCTGGAGCGACAGCGCCCTTTGTCGGCAAACGGTAGCACTCTGCGGCGTTCAGCGTGGCCATTTGGATGGCCAGAAGCGGGTCGAGGCCGGCCTGAATGGCGAGCCGCACGTTATGATCGACGCTGCCTTCGAACCATAAGTCGTCGAGATGTTTATCGTCTGTGCAAAACAGAAAGCGGCGCGCGTTGTGCTCATGGATGGCGGGGAGAAGTTTTTTGAGGTCTTTGGCGACCGAGCTTGGCGAATGAGCACGTACATGCCGCGGCGAACGCGTTCCAGCGCTTCGTCGGCGGTGACGCATTCATGGTCCGTATGGATGCGGGCGCTTCGGTAGACGTTGATGGCGTTGGCATCAAGGCCGGCCAAGTGGCCGTCGATGAGGCGGTTGGCGTTTGCCGCGAGCGCCAGTTTGTCAAGCATCGATGGTTGTTGTTCCTTTAATGACGGATAGTCCATCACTTCCGCCAATCCGAGCACGCGCTCATCAGCGAAAAACGGCGCCAGTTCCGCAGCGGATAAGGAGGCTCCGGCATGTTCGAACGAAGTGGCGGGCACGCACGACGGCAGCATCATATACACATCGAGCGGCGTCCGTTTCGCATCGTCGAGCATAAATTGTATGCCGCGGACGCCAGCGACATTGGCGATTTCGTGCGGATCGGCAATGACGGTCGTCACGCCATGCGGGAGAACGACGCGGGCGAATTCGCTCGGGGGCACCATCGACGATTCGATATGCACGTGTCCGTCAATCAGCCCCGGGCATATATAACGCCCTTCGGCATCGATCGTTTTCCTTCCCTCATAGCGGCCGATGCCGACGATCATCCCTTCCGCAATGGCGAGATCCCCTTCGATGATTTCGCGCGTAAACACGTTGACGATTTTCCCGTTTTTGACAACGAGATCCGCTTCGGTTTGTTTCGCTGCGGTGGCTAGCTGTTTTTGTAAGATCGAATTCATGCTGTTGACTCTCCTTTCCTCATGTCCATCGCCTGATCATCGGCGGAAATTGGTTTCATTGTAATGAGCCAGCTGACAAGTTGTCAACCGCTTTGGTTCGTTTTTTGCCATGCGTATGGCGCTGTTGTTTTCGCCTCTCTTTATAACGTAACAATGTTATGCTGCAATTAACAAAAGGAAGGGGGTGTGCGGCTCATGGAACAAGAATTGATCTCGAAAAAAGGACTGCTTGAGCTGACGGGCATTTCGTACGGCCAGCTTTACCGCGATATCACAGCATTTTGGCCATGTTCATTTGCCTGAAATGGCCTCAAAACTGTCGAACTCAGGAAATAAAATCCGGCGTTTTAGGGCTGTCTCACAAAGATGAGATAGCCCTTTTTACATATGGCTTGACAAAGAAACAGTTCTTCAGTTAATGCCACAAGCAATGGATAGCATATTGCTTTTCTTATTTTTGGGCCATTTCAAAATAAAATTTGTCTGGAAATGGAGAGCCCCTCTTTCCCAAATAGTATACATAATGAACAATAGTATATTTTTTGATACTATATAAAAATAAAGTGCGTACTTTTAAAGGCAAAACATACATAGTATACTCATCAGTGTGTAAGAGATAAACACATAAAAATGCTACTGCTTATGCAACCTGCAAAATTTTTATGAGAGGTGAAGGATTCATGGAATTACAATTAGCATTGGATCTCGTAAACATTCCAGAAGCGAAACAATTAGTAAAAGAAGTTGAGGAGTATGTGGATATTGTAGAAATCGGCACTCCAGTTATCATTAATGAAGGTCTTAGAGCTGTAAAAGAAATCAAACAAGAATTTCCTCACTTAAAAGTATTGGCAGACTTAAAAATCATGGATGCCGCCGCATATGAAGTCATGAAAGCGTCCGAAGCCGGAGCCGACATTATCACGATACTTGGAGTTGCTGAAGATTTGTCCATCAAAGGTGCTGTGAAGAAGCTAAAAAACAAGGCAAAAAAATATTGGTGGACATGATCGGGGTTAAAAATTTAGAAGAACGAGCGAAAGAAGTAGATGGGTTTGGAGTCGACTATATTTGCGTACACACAGGTTATGATCTTCAAGCAGTCGGCAAAAACTCTCTTGAAGACCTTGCCACAATCAAACGTGTCGTGAAAAACGCAAAAACTGCGATCGCAGGCGGCATTAAATTAAACACATTGCCTGAAGTCATTAAAGCAAAACCTGATCTTATCATCGTAGGCGGCGGTATTACTGGTCAAGAAGATAAACGAGCTGTAGCCGCTGAAATGAAAAAAATGATCCAACAAGGTGAATGAATGATGCAAGCTACGCAATATTTAGGAGAAATCATCAAAGAGTTAAATCGGACAGCCGATTTAATCGCCGCGGGAGAAGCGGAAAAATTGGTGAATGAGATTCTCAAAGCAAAGAAAATTTTTGTAGCTGGCGCAGGCAGGTCTGGATTTATGTCCAAATCTTTTGCGATGCGAATGATGCACATGGGGCTAGACGCCTATGTCGTAGGCGAAACCATCACCCCTAACCTAGAACAAGACGACATTTTGATCATTGGATCGGGTTCAGGGGAAACGAGAAGTTTAGTTTCCATGGCTGAAAAAGCGAAAAGCTTAGGGGCAACCGTAGCGTTAGTGACCATTTTCCCTGAATCGACCATTGGACAATTGGCTGATATCACGGTCAAATTGCCTGGCTCGCCTAAAGACCAGTCAGATAACGGATACAAAACGATACAGCCGATGGGATCGCTTTTTGAGCAAACCCTCTTGCTGTTTTATGATGCGATCATATTAAGATGCATGGAGAAAAAAGGATTGGACTCCAATACCATGTTCAAAAGACACGCCAATCTGGAATAGAGTATAAGGAATGCTGCGCAGACATCTTTAACCATTCGAAATTTTAAGCTATTTAAACGAAATTTTTAACTTAATCACGGGGGAAAGGAGAAAAGGCCGCAAAGCTTTCTTTAAGAAACGCTTTGCGGTCTTTTTTTGATCGGGAGATTGGATTCTTGTGATCGATCCATGATCGTTCATTCCCTTCGTGCACATCAGCCGCTCTCCACTATCAGCATTCCCTCGATGATCATTACAAATCAAATCGGTTATAGTCGGAACGCGGGGGGGGGGGTGCCAAGACTTTTTGCAAAATCGATGACCACTCCTTTCATGGTTGCACGCGGCGTCAAAAACTCTCAAAAGTCTGTTGCCTTCCATAATCCATCGGTAAAATCGTGCGATGGTGGCAAATGTCATTCAGCAAACCTTGAAGAACGCAACTCCGCATGCAGATGTCAGGAAACGGCGAACAAAACGCCCGCCCTCGGCAACGGGTATTCCCGCTGCAGAAGGCGGGCAGTCTTTATCGCTATTCTTTGCCGCAGAACTCTTCGTCGTAATAGAAGTCCTGCTCAAACTCCACCCACCCGAAAAAGAGGGGACGAGGCTCCTCGACCATCTCTAAGCGATAGACGGTGCTGACGTAGAAGGGGATATCGGGTTCTTTGACCGGCACCGGTGCTATGCGCGCCCAGTCTAGGAACACAATATCCTCTAACAGATAGTCTTGGAAGGCGCTCAGCATGTCAGTGATGGCAAAGCCCATGTCAAGGATGCCCTGCTGGATCTGCCGCCATTTCCGCCAAGAGGCCTCCAAGTAAGAGAGTCCAAAATAGCCCGCGGCACCGGGCCCACGCACCCCCTCTGTACAGCGGCTTAGAAAAAGCAGGAGTCCCTTGACGGTGTCGACCGGGTCCGTGAAGAACACATCAAACTGGCCGCGGAGATGGGACGGCAATTCATCCCGCACATCGTAGACCTCGGCGTGGACGTGGTCCCAACCTTGGTCCTGAGCCACATCGCGTACAAAGCGGACAATGCGTTCATCCACGTCCAAGACACAGATGCGCCGCGGCAGCCCCGAGAGCGCAGCTGCAATGCTTGTAAGGTCATCATCGCCCAGCAGCAAAATGTCTCGCCCCATCAGATCTCCCTGTTGGGCCATCAGTGCCAGCCGCCGAACGGTTGTCTCGGGCGTCACATACCCTTGGTCAAAGTCGGGCGTCGCCTTGGGCCGCATGGCTGCGATATCTTGAAAAGCAGCAAGGACGCTGTCAAAAGGCGGCCTCAGAACAATGCCGCGCCCCGCGCAAACCTCACAGCGCTGTTCGGCCACCCGTTCTAGGCCCATAGTTTCTGCCTGACGACGCCCTTTCTCAGTGATCACAAAGCGGTCGCCGTTGTAGGCCGCCAGCTCTCCCTCCAAGAGCGACTGCAGCGCCTTCAGCACTTGGTGCGTCTGGGCTTTCCCTTCCCTCATCAGTTCCCAGTAGGATTTCGGGCCAAAGCAAAGCGCACGAAGCAGAAGCGTGTCGATCCGACGACTTTCCGCAGCAATACCGACTTTCGACATGGGTACCACTCCTTTCGCCCTAAAAGAGTAAAGACCATTCCGCTCCGGCACCCCTTCGTTTTCATCGAAAGGAGCGACATGAAACATAGAAAGCAGCGGTTCAAACGTTTTTGGAACGCTTGCCTTCTTAGCGTGAGGCCTAACGATCATCCGAAAGATAAAGCATCCTTCCCCTTTCCAGCATCGAAATAGCATTTTTGCTGCTTTCGATAGGGAAACGATAAAAGACGCGCTGAAGTTGGAAGAATTTTTTTAAGGTTCCATAAGCATGGTGTTTTTATTAAGGTTTAAATCGGTAATAGCGGTATGGTGTTTTTCGCCTCTAGTTTTTCCATCATTTCATACCAATCCCTTGGTTTGTTCGATAAGACAGAATAATAACGTTTCAAAAACTTCACAACAAGATCCGCTGGAAGTTCATTCACGCTATCGTCCATCGGAAGGAAACAAAGATCAAGCCCGGTTACGGCTTCTCCATCATTGTTCCAAGATGGATGGACATAAGGGAAGTCAAGCCGCTTATATCCCAAATGAGATAATACCTCACGACGAACATATGGATCCATCGGCTTAATCCCGCCAAATTCATAATGCTCCACCCGATAAGGATCATAAATCTCGGCGAACATGCCATACAACTGCTTTCCATTTGCAGCGGCCCAATTTTGCAAATCCTCCAGCCGCTTTTTGGCTAAAAACCGGCCGATCCCCAGTCCTGCTTGGCCGATAATGGTGAAATCTGTCATCGCGACATTTAAATCTTCATAATAACGGTACTCCGTTGCGCCTACTACCTCTCCTTCGTGAACAGCAACGCACACACGAATTCCCGGATCTTCCAGAGGCTCTTTCCACAAATCAAATGCCAATACTTCTTCCGGAGGAAATACATTTTGCATCAATTGATGCATTTTCTTAAACAAAGGGTCTTCAATGTTCGTAATTCTGCGATACTCCATCTTCATCATTCTCCTTTAAGATTTTGCGCGATAAAAAGGATTTTTCCATTCCATCAGTGCAGCATAATTGCACGATTCTTCATCTTCTAAATAGTTCGCCACCACTTTGACAGGTGTGCGGCCGCAGCGAAGCAGGAAGGTAATAACAGGATCTTTCAATTTGCCTTTTACTACCGCTTCGAGATATTGCTCCGCTGTCATCTCATGCGCTTTTTTATGATAGCCAGGCATCCTCCCTCCGCCTAACAGCCGCTCTAGTCCCAAATGAACAACCACTTCATACATGGATAGCATCAGCCATTTTCCCAGCCCCCATTTGCGGTAGGCAGGGCGCACGCCAATATCAACGACATAAAGCGTATTCCCGTTTGGGTTATGGTTACGGATATATCCATGATCCGTGATCTCTTCCCATGTATGGTCCGGATGGCTGGGGTCAAAGTCGACAATAAGCCCTGTCATTGACCCCGCAATTTCGCCATTCACCTCAACACATAAGGCTCCCTCTGGAAAGAGTGTCACATGGTTTTTCAGCTGTTCCGTATTCCACCATAATTCAGACGGGAATGGCGGAGGAAAACTTTCCTGTTGAATGCGGATTAATCCAGGAAAGTCCTTTTCTTCATAATTTCGGATCACCGCTGGAACAGGACGATCTTGGTCAAAGACATAAAACTCCTTTCGATACATTCTTACCCCTCCTCTCTCGTTATCCATCTAGCAACGTATCGCCCATTCATGTGGCGATACTGATATTATTAGGCACATCATTCCATTTAACAAGTAGATACTTTCGTGTTACATAGTGTGAAAAATTATACCTAAAAATAAAAAAAGAAATTCGGAATATTTTTTCCAGACCTTCCTCGCATTCGAACAGCCATGCCTAGTCCACATTATTGTGTAAAATCCATTCTCCATCCAGTGAACTTGGATCACTGGAAAACAAAAGCACTTTTTTGCCGTTTTTCTTTTTACGCCATTTTCGGGACTCCATCAACAGTCATCAACGCATATACAGAAAAACCAACGGACAGCGGTTCTTTCATAAAGATGGTTGTCCGTTGGTTTTTCGCGTCTAATTATAAAACTTATTGCTTTCCTCATTATCTTTCATGTGTGTATTTCTTTGTTTACCAGCAAAAAAAGAAAAGTGCATATAACATACACGCAGATCGTTTTCGAAGCTTTCATAACGGAGAAAGCTTTCTACTTGGCTGCTTCATTGATTTTTACTTGCCCCTTTACGACCGTCTCCATATAGTTTTTGCCCCATTCATACATCGCATCAAGAATTGGCATCAAACTTTTTCCATGTTCGGTCAATGAATATTCCACTTTTGGCGGAACAACCGGATAGACTTCGCGATGAACAATTTGATCTTGCTCCAGCTCCCGCAGCTGGTTAACAAGCATTCTTTGGGTGATCCCAGGCATGAGGCTTTTAGTTCGCTAAACCGCTTCTTTCCCCCTTTTCCTAGATGCCATAAAATAAGCATTTTCCATTTACCGCCAATAACAGCGAGTGTTAATTCTTTTTCACAATTATACGTCTTGCCACAAACGTGTCCCATCATTTCACCCCCATGTTGATTATAACGCGATAGTATACTTTTTGTCACTTTATGATCATAAAGAACATACTTACAAATAAATGTTATATATCTGTTATTTTCACTCATTGCAAATGGTATTCATTCCTTCGGGATAATACAATCCATTCATTGCATCTGGATGCCTTTTATATCATTAAGTATATTTTTTTACACTATATTATATTTTTGTCACTACATGATAATAAAGTGCGTACTTCTCAATAAGTTTTATACACATTATACTAGCATCTGTAAACAATCACGGGTACTGGAGGGAGCAGCATGAATCGTTTTACTATTCCTCGCGATATTTATTTTGGAGAGAATGCTCTCGATGTTTTAAAAACATTGGAAGGAACAAAAGCTGCCCTCGTCATTGGCGGCAGCTCCGTCAAGAAAAACGGAAATCTTGATAAAATTCAGCAACTTCTTTCAGAAGCCAATATAGAAACAAAAGTGATTGACGGAATTACGACAGAACCAACCACCCAAATGGTAAAAAAAGGAGTGCGCATTCTTAATGATTTTCAGCCAGATTGGGTGATCGGGATTGGCGGCGGGTCAGTAATGGATGCGGCAAAAGCGATGTGGTTGTTCTATGAACATCCAGAATTGACATTTGAAGAAGCGACACGTCCATTTAGCCTGCCACGCTTACGCACAAGGGCAAAGTTCGTGGGAATCCCAACGACAAGCGGAAGTGCATCGGAAATATCCAATTTATCGGTTATTACTGATGCAGAAACAGGGGTCAAATATCCACTGGCTGATTTTGAACTGACGCCAGACATGGCGATTATTGATCCGATTATGGTCCAATCCATGCCGAAGCACGTTACAGCCTACAGCGGGATGGACGCAATCACACATAGTATTGAAGCATACGTAGCAAAGCCTCGTACGATTTTCACAGATTCCTTGGCTATTGAAGCAGCTCAAGTACTGAAAGAAAATCTTCTTGCTTCTTACCACGGAGATGCTAAAGCCCGCGAACAAGTTCATTACGCTCAGGCGATGGCTGGAATGGCCTTTGCTAACGCGGTGCTAGGAAATGTGCACAGTCTTTCACACAAAAGCGGCCCAATATTTAACATTCCGCATGGATGTGCCAATGCGATTTATTTACCATATGTAATCCAATTTAATCGCACGGTAGTCGAGGAACGTTATGCAGCAATTGCCAAACGGCTCGGTCTGGATGGGGAAAACAACAAAGAATTGGTGGATTCACTCATTGCTTGGATTCGTGACTTGAATAATAAGATGAATATTCCAAATACACTTCAAGAATACGGAGTGTCCGAAGAAACGTTCACCGCACACGTGGATGAAATGGCGGCCAATGCCGTAAAAGATCCTTGTACAAGCACAAATCCGCGTGAAACTTCTGTAGAAGAAATGAAAAAATTATATATCGCAGCGTTTTATGGTCTAGATGTCAACTTCTAAACAAATAAAAAAAGCAAAGCCTGTCACTAACATTCTTACCAGCGATAAAAAGATCGGATTCCATTGAATCTGATCTTTTTATCCCACCGTTTGCTTTTATATTTATATTACCATAGATGCCTTAAAAAAGGTACTAGGTTATTTTAATCATTTGCCTTTTAGCGGATGTATTTTGTTTAAACGTTCATGCACGACAAATACATGGACAAGACTTTCTCCCTGAAATGGGCATTATTCATAAAAAATACCAATTCAAGCAATGTAGTAAACGTTGTTATATCTGCTCTATCCACTTTATTCTTTTGGGAAAATGTTTCGAAAAGTCAGGGGGGATCACATTGGATTCAATGACCTTTATCTTGTTTGGAGCAACAGGTGATTTAGCGAAACGAAAAATTTTCCCTGCATTATATAATTTATTTCTTGATCAAAAAATGCCGCAGCCATTTTCCATTATTGGCGTAAGCAAAAGAGAATTGTCCGATGAAGCGTTTCAAACATATGTGGAAAATTCGGTAAAAACCTTTTCCAGACGTTTGGCAAATGACCGTTCCAAAATGAAGGAGTTTCTTCGCGCGTTTCGCTATATTTCTCTAGATGTAACGAATGCACAAGGGTATAAAAAGTTGCTTGAAATGGTTCAACAACGGGAAAAAGAATTGAATATTCCTGAAAACCGCATGTTTTATTTATCTGTTGCGCCGGAATTTTTTGATGTGATCGCGTCGAACATCAAGGAAAGCGGATTAGGATCCACAACAGGTTGGAAACGTCTGATTATCGAAAAACCGTTTGGCCACGATATCCAATCGGCCCAAGATTTAAACGAAAAATTAAGCCAAGCTTTCGAGGAAGAAGAAATTTATCGGGTAGATCATTACCTTGGAAAACCGATGGTGCAAAACCTTGAAGCTTTAAAATTCGCCAACCCTGTGTTTCAAGCGATATGGAATAATCAATTTATAGCCAATGTGCAAATTACAGCTAGCGAGACCGTTGGGGTAGAACAAAGAGCAAGCTATTATGATCAAGCAGGCGCCATTCGCGACATGTTTCAAAACCATATGTTGCAACTGTTGATGATGACAGCCATGCACTTGCCAAAACAAATTAGCGCAAAAGACATCCGTAACGAGAAAAGAAAAATTATGGAATCTCTTCGACCAATACAGAAGGAAGAAGTAGGCTTGCACGTTGTTCGCGGCCAATACGGTCCTGGAGAAATCGATGGCAGACCAGTGGTTGGATATAAAGAAGAACCTGGCATCGATGCTTCTTCGACAACGGAGACGTTTGTTGCGGCACGTCTGTGGATTGATGATGAAAACTGGAGCGGGGTGCCATTCTACATCCGTACAGGTAAAAGAATGAAGGAAAAGTCCACACGTATCGTGATGGAGTTTAAAAATCCATTAAAGGAATGGTACTTGCCAAAAAATGAAGAAACAGCTCCTAATCTTTTGGTGATTCAAATCAATCCGAACGAAGGCGTTTCGCTGCAATTCAATAGTAAAAATGTATTCAACAACGGAAAGATGGAGCCTGTCCATATGGACTTCGCAACGAATCAGAAAGAGGTGCCTGAAGCGTATGAACTCTTAATTTTTGACGCTTTGCACGGCGATTCGACTTTCTTTGCCCATTGGAAAGAGGTCGAACTATCTTGGAAATGGCTGCAACCTATTTTAGAGGCATTTGCGGAAAACCGCCTTCCTCTTTACTCCTATCGTTCAGGATCGATGGGGCCAGAGGCTTCTTATCAATTATTGAAAGAAGACGGATTTTATTGGCGGTAAATAAGCTTTTCCGGAGCAAACCTGAAAACATAATTTCTGGATAAACTAACTATGAAATAGGAATAGCCAATCTTCTTTGACCAAGATATTTTTAGGAGGTAGTCAGCATGAGAGTCGGGCTAGTCGGTTTAGGAAAAATGGGATTAAACTTAGGCAAAAATCTTATGGACCATAAGCACGAAGTAGTGGCGTTCGATATAAATACAAATGCGGTGGAAGAAATAAAAAAATACGGTGCTAAAGGCGCATCCACTTTAAAGGAACTCGCCCTATCATTAGAAAAAACGAGAATTGTCTGGATAATGGTTCCCCACACCGTTGTTGATTCGGTGATTAGTGAAATTGCGCCATTTTTAAGCAAAGGAGACATTGTGATCGATGGTGGCAATTCTCACTATAAGGAATCGATTCGTCGTTATAACGAGCTAAAGGAGATTGGAATTCACTTTATGGATGCTGGAACCTCTGGTGGAGTGGAAGGTGCTCGTAACGGAGCGTGTTACATGGTTGGAGGGGATTCTGAAGCTTGGAACATTGTCGAGCCTCTTTTCCGAGATACCGCTGTCAAAAATGGGTATTTATATACAGGAAAAACAGGCAGCGGCCACTTCTTAAAAATGGTCCACAATGGGATTGAATACGGAATGATGGCTTCCATTGGCGAAGGATTCGAAATATTAGAAAAAAGCGAATTCGATTACGACTATGAAAAAGTGGCGAGAGTGTGGAACAATGGTTCGGTTATTCGTTCATGGCTCATGGAATTAACAGAACGCGCGTTTTCAAAAGATGCAAAATTAGAGGAAATCAAAGGAATTATGCATTCTTCTGGCGAAGGAAAATGGACGGTCGAGACAGCATTAGATCTGCAAACGGCCACTCCTGTCATCGCCATGGCCTTATTGATGCGGTATCGTTCATTAGAAAGCGATACATTTACAGGAAAAGTGGTAGCCGCTCTACGCAATGAATTTGGCGGACATGCTGTAGAAAAAAATGAGAAGAAATAACATAAAATCCCCTTGCAGGAAGGCATACAATGGACATGCGCTGCAAAATAGAATGAGAAAGGAGAAGTGTATATGGCTATCTCTTTTGATTACTCCAATGCCTTGCCATTTATGAAAGAGAGTGAACTACATTATTTAAGCGAATTTGTAAAAGCGGCTCATCATATGCTTCATGAAAAGAAAGGCCCAGGATCCGATTTTCTTGGTTGGGTGGATTGGCCGATTCGTTATGATAAGGACGAATTTGCGCGAATCAAGCAAGCAGCCGAAAAAATCCGCAATCATTCAGATGCTCTTGTCGTCATCGGCATTGGCGGATCTTATTTAGGGGCAAGGGCCGCTGTTGAAGCATTATCCCATGCCTTTCATAACCAAATGAACGATATGACGCAAATTTATTTCGCTGGCCAAAATATCAGTTCCACTTATCTCTCTCATTTATTAGATGTATTAGAAGGCAAGGATCTGTCGATCAACGTCATTTCTAAATCGGGAACAACGACAGAGCCAGCCATTGCTTTTCGGATTTTCCGCGACTACATGGAGAAAAAATATGGAAAAGAGGAAGCAAGAAAACGGATTTACGTTACTACCGATCGCGCAAAAGGAGCATTAAAAAAGCTCGCTGATCAAGAAGGCTATGAAACTTTCGTTATTCCGGATGACATAGGCGGAAGATATTCTGTGCTGACAGCAGTTGGCCTGTTGCCAATCGCCGTCGCTGGATTGAATATTGATCGAATGATGGAAGGCGCAGCATCGGCATATTATAAATATAACCATCCTGATCTTTCAACCAATGAAAGTTATCAGTACGCTGCCGTGCGAAATATTCTCTATCGCAAAGGCAAAGCGATCGAATTATTGGTGAACTATGAGCCATCCCTTCATTATGTATCTGAGTGGTGGAAACAGCTGTTTGGCGAAAGCGAAGGGAAAGATCAAAAAGGACTCTTTCCTGCATCCGTTGACTTTACAACAGATTTACATTCCATGGGGCAATACGTTCAGGAAGGCCGCCGCATTCTGATCGAAACAGTGCTGCAAGTGAAAAAACCGCGAATCGAACTGACGATTCAAGAAGACCCAGAAAATATCGATGGATTGAATTTCTTGGCCGGCAAGACACTGGATGAAGTAAACAAAAAAGCTTTCCAAGGCACGCTATTCGCACACGTAGACGGCGGAGTGCCTAACTTAATTGTTGAACTGGATGAAATGAATGAATACACCTTTGGGGAAATGGTATACTTCTTCGAAAAAGCTTGCGGCATCAGCGGCCATTTGCTCGGTGTAAATCCATTTGACCAACCGGGAGTGGAAGCATACAAAAACAATATGTTTGCCTTACTTGGCAAACCGGGGTTTGAAGCGGAAAAAGCGGCTCTCATGAAACGGCTATCGAAATAGCGTTTTCCTTACAGCTGTTTGAAATAACGCTCTACATGTAAACTGCCTGTTTTCCTGAACTCTGCAGGAGACAGGCAGTTTCCTTTTTTCCTGAAACTTGATGATCCTCCATTATGGAAGGAGAGATGGATTTTCATGCCTGGGTGGGGAGTAAAATTTACTCATGGATGTTTTCTGTGAAAATAATGAATCCATGAGCGGTTATTTTCATGCTTGGGTGGCGAGTAAAAGCTTACTCATGGATGTTTTCTGTGAAAATGCGCCGCCTTGATAAGTCATTTTCATGCCAGGGTGGGGAGCAAGGCTTGCTCATGGATGTTTTTTGTTTCTCCCTTCTCTTTTGATTTTCGATAGAATACAATAAACATAGGAGGTGAAACCATGTATCGAACGCTGAAAACCCGTTTTCGAGCAAAAAAAGAAGTGATTGATAAACTTTTTGAATGCAATCGCATCTCCGCAGAAGTTTGGAATGAGTGTCTTCGTTTGGCGAAAGAACATCATTTGAAAACAGGAAAATGGATAACCAAAACGGAACTGCAAAAAGCAACAAAAGGTCGTTTTCCTATCCACAGCCAAAGCATCCAAGCCGTTGTGCATAAGTATATATTTGCCCGTGACGGAGCAAGAGAAGCACGGAAAAAAGGGGAGAAAACCAAATTTCCGTACAAAAAGAAAAAACACTTCAATACAAAATGGGCAAAAGATGGGTTTGTTTTGCATGAAGACGGGACGTTGGAACTGTCGCTAGGAATTTGGAAACGGAAAAGACAATCTCCTTTGGTGGTGAAAATGGATAAAGAACAAATTCCAAAGGGTCAAGTGAAAGAAATCGAACTCGTTTATGACCGTGGTTTGTGGCTTTGTTTGTTGTATGAAGATGGAAAAGAACCAAAAGAGAATAAAAATCAAAACCGTGTCGCTATTGACCCAGGGGAAATTCACACCATCGCAGCCGTTTGTGAAAATGGGGAAAACCTCATCATCACGGGAAGAAAAATAAGAAGCATCCATCGGTTGAGAAACAAAAAATTAAAAGAACTGCAAAAACTCATGAGCAGATGCAAAAAAAGGCTCCAAACAATGGAAAAAGTACAATCGGGCAAAACAATATGTACTTTCGAAATCAGAGGCACAACTAAAGGATGCGTTGCACAAAACCACGAGACAATTTGTTCGTTGGTGTTTGGAAAACCAAGTGAAAGAAGTCGTCATTGGGGATGTCGAGGGGGTACAACGGAACACGAAAAAGAAACGAAACAAAAAGACCAATCAGAAATTATCCAATTGGTCGTTTGGAAAACTATTTGATTATCTCAAATACAAATTGAATGCCGAAGGCATTGAAATGGAGAAAAAGGACGAGAGCTACACATCGCAAACATGCCCTGTTTGCGGGAAGAAGAATAAATCTTCTTCTAGAAATTATACATGTCAATGCGGATACAAACAACACCGTGACATCCACGGAGCGATGAATTTATTTGCCAAAGTATATTATGGCGAAATTCGCCCGTTGGAATTTACGGTCAAACCGTTTACGTATCGACGGATTGCATAAGCAAGAAGTCGTAGATGGCGAGTTCCCGCCTTGAGTATCGATGATACTCATGTTGCCTGTCGCTCCCAACGGGACGGATGCCAGGCGTTGCCTGCAGATAGGCTGCCGACCAACCTATCACGCATCCACCCCGAAGGGGAAACAGGAAACTCCCACTTCTGTAAGTGGGAGAGGTTCATTGAACAAACGTTCCGGCCGTCGCGCCCGCTTATTTGGTTTTTGGCTTCTCTGTTGCTGCTGATCACCGGATTGTTTGGATATTATTTTTTTACCTTGCTTTAATAGCGGCTTTTTGGCCGCTTTTTATTATCCTGAACCGAGAAGACACCCGCTTCCACGTGTGAGCATTGGTGTGCGTGGAGGACTTGCGCGTTAGGAACATGCAAAAGAATCGCAAACTAGCCATGTCAAGACAAGGTGCGGTTGCGGTCGATAAGCATATATATATTTATCATGATGCCAGCGCCGAAGCTTTGTTGATTCAACGGGGGGATGGTCATGTTTATCCACATTGTTCAACCTGGAGATACGCTTTTTTCAATCAGCAGGCGATACGATTATCCGCTGGAAAGTCTGCGCCTTGTCAATGGCTTAGTTGAAACGAATATTGTTCCTGGTCAAGCTTTGCTTGTTCCTAGCTATACGTATACAGTGCAGCCAGGAGACACGCTAAGCGCCATTGCACAGAAAGCATTTGTGACGGTCGAACAGTTGCGGGCAGCCAATCCGGCGGTGGATCCGTACAGGATGTATCCGGGAATGAAAATTTATATTCCTGATATTTCCTGGTATCAAGCTATAACGTTAGCCTATTACATTCTCCGCGAACCGAACTTAGATCGGACGTTCGTGCGAGATTTTGCCCCGTATTCATCGTACATTGCCCTGTTCGAATATCACTTTGCCCCTAATGGCGACATTGTCACTACGCGGGATGACGCCGCAGCGATTGAAACAGCATGGCAAAACCGCGTCACACCCATTGCGGTAGTGACGAACCTAACATCAGAAGGATTTAGTGCGAGACTGGCAAGCCAAGTGCTGAACAATACGGAAGCAAGGGCGAACTTGGTTGAGAACATCTTTTATTTAGTATCACGGAAAGGCTATGGTGGCGTCAATATTGACTTCGAGCAGGTTCGCGGAGAGGATCGTGATTTGTTTACGGGTTTTTTGCGCCAGTTGCGCGATCGGTTAAAACCGGCTGGGTATGTTTTGACGATCGCCGTTCCAGCGAAAACGAGCGAGGAGATCCCTTGGCTCAGGGGCTACGATTACGGCGGCATTGGTGCTGTCGTCGACTATATGTTTATTATGGCGTACGATTGGCACCATTTAACAAGTGAACCTGGTCCAGTCGCTCCTATTAGTGAGGTGAGATCGACGCTTCAGTTTGCCGTCGAGCGCGTCCCCCGAAAAAAAATCTTGCTCGGACTTCCTTTATATGGATACGATTGGATCATTCCGTACCAGCCTGGGACATTGGCGGAGGCCCTCTCCAACCAAGAGGCGGTTTTAACCGCCATGCGTTACCAATCGCCGATTCAATATTCGTTTCAATATGAATCCCCCTTTTTTCGATATACGGATGAACTTGGAAACATTCATGAGGTATGGTTTGAAGATGTCAGAAGCATAGGGCAGAAAATGAAATTGGCCCGCCAATTTCAGATTGCGGGCATCGGTGCATGGGAGTTGGGGCTGCGATTTGCGCCAGGCCCATGGTTGGTGCGAAAGTTTTTTACTGTTCGGAAAGTATAAGAAACACCCATTTCCGTTGGTTGTCTAGTCAGCGGGGAAATCGGGAAAATGGATGCTTCTCGCTTCGTTTGAAGTGGGAAGCGTTTTTTGGAAGCTGGCTGAAAAGTCGTTGCATAGGATTTTGCGTTTTTTTGTTGACAAGAAAACAATGATGCGATAGTATGATTATTGCAATACATATACGCGTATATGTATAATACAGCGTGTATATGTGTATAAAATATTATGAGGGTATCGAAATAGAATAGCGACATACGTGAAGGAGGTTGTTGTCATGAAAGTGGCGATTATTGCAGCAAACGGCGGGTTGTTTGATGCGTACAAGGTGTTCAACATTGCGACGGCCGCTGCGGCGGCAGACGCGGAGGTCGGGGTGTTCTTTACGTTTGAGGGGTTGAATCTCATCCATAAAGAAGCGCACAAACAATTGCCGATTCCGGAAGGGAAGGAACATTTTCAACAAGGGTTCCAAAAAGCGAACGTTCCATCGATTGCCGAATTGCTTCAAATGGCGCAAGAGATGGGGGTAAAGCTGATCGCTTGCCAAATGACGATGGATGTCATGGGGCTTGACAAAGACCAATTCGTCGATGGCATTGAAGTAGCGGGGGCGGCGACGTTCCTGCAGTTTGCGAAAGACGCCGATATTACATTGGCCTTCTAATAAGGGAGAGGAGGAAGGAGAATATGGCACAAGTCACGGTCTATACCACAACGACATGCCCGTATTGTGTCATGGCGAAAAACTTTTTGCGCGCCCAAGGGATTCCGTTTAAGGAAGTGAATGTCGAGCTCGATCCGGCTTACAAGGAAATTCGGCAGACCAACATGGGGAAATTGCATCCTACGGAAGAGGAACAACGGGAGATGGAAATCGGTCCAAACCGGTGCGCCGTTCGGTAGGGAAAAGCCGGCGTTTTCCAATGCCGGCTTTTTTCCTCTCTTTGCGAGTATAATGAAATGGAAGTGAGGAATAGGAGGGAAAAGGATGACAGGGCATCGTTTTCATTACGAACATGCTGAACGATTATTGGATCCGAAGCGCAAGGAATGGATCGACCCGCAACGGGTCATTTCGATGTTGTCCGTGAAACCGGATGACACGGTCGTCGATCTTGGCGCCGGGAATGGTTATTTCACGATTCCTCTCGCGCAGGCGACAAACGGAAAAGTGTATGCGGTCGATGTGCAGCCAGAAATGATTGAATTGCTAAAACAGCGAGCCGCGAAACTAGCGGTCACCAACATCGAATATCGGGTGGCGGATGTCGCTTCGACCGCCTTGCCTTCGCATTCGGTGGACAAAGGGATCATGGCATTTGTCTTTCATGAGGTGGAACAAAAAGAAGCAGGTGGAACAAAAAGAAGCCGCCCTTGACGAAATTCGCCGTGTGATGAGGCCAAACGGGCAGTTTCTGTTGATCGAATGGGAGACGATGGAAAGCGAAATGGGGCCGCCGCTCCATGAGCGGATTCCGTCGGAGGAACTGTTTTCCTATGTGAAGCAAAAGGCGGGCAACGTG
>NZ_ATCO01000117.1:0-1799 GCF_000422025.1 Geobacillus sp. WSUCF1
CGCCGTTGCCCGCAGGACGCAGGCTGCCTTTAGGCGAAATTACGGCGCCTCCGCTTTTCTTATGACGCTTGCGTTTTGTTTAGTTTTCAAGGAACTTGTTTATCTTGCACACTTTTATTATTATACATATCATTTAATTTGCTGTCAACATATCTTTCATGAACAGCGACATTAATTAATATAATGCATTGTCATATAAAAGTCAATAACTTTTAAACAAAAAAATTAAAGGCATCTTGAATAATGATGCCTACAAAATATATCGGTCAATCACGATTAACGCTGCCGCTCCAGGGAGGCCAAGAAATCCGCAAACGATTGAGGTGACGAGGTTAATCGGAATATGGATGTTAAAATGCCCGCCGATGGCGTTGATGACAAACAGCGCGAGCGCCCCGACGATCAGGCGGATAGCAGCGTAGCCGATCAGGCGAAGCGCTTTGAGACGGGCGCCGACGATAAGCAAAACGGCGATAAGCGCTAGCAACACGGTAATGACGACTTTCGGCTCCAACGTTTGAACCCCCTTTTTGCACGCTTGTACTACCAACGTATGAGAAACAGGGGAAAAAAGAACAAAAAAATAAGGAAGTTAACGCACTTCCTTAAGTGTGATGCGGCGGTGCTTCGCTTCGCGGAGGAGGAAAAAATATTTGGCCTCAGCGAGTTGCAATGCGCTCAGCACCTCCGGAGACGGATCGACGCTTTTTTCGATGAGTTGTTTCTGCTCAAGCCATTCAGTTCTAGCCTTTTGTAGTTCAGCCATTAACTTCTCATCAAATTGTCTCTTTAGTTTCCCCTTTCGCCGCCATAACAAACCGATCCCCACCTTCTTTCTCTCTATAGCTCACGGCGCCCTTCCAACGCCTTTGATAACGTCACTTCGTCCGCATACTCCAAGTCGCCGCCGACCGGCAAGCCATGGGCGATGCGGGTGACTTTGATTCCTGTCGGCTTCAACAGGCGGGAGATGTACATCGCCGTTGCCTCTCCCTCGATGTTCGGGTCGGTCGCTAAAATCACCTCTTGGACCGTCTCATCCTGCAATCGCGTGAGCAGCTCGGCGATTTTAATATCTTCCGGTCCGATGCCTTCCATCGGCGAGATGGCCCCGTGCAACACGTGGTACAGGCCATTGTATTCTTTCATCCTCTCCATGGCGATGACATCTTTCGGATCCTGAACAACGCAAATCGTCGTCCGGTCGCGCCGCTCGTCTTTGCAGATGTAGCAAGGGTCTGTATCTGTAATATGTCCGCAAATCGTGCAATAATGAATATGCCGCTTGACATCAACGAGCGCTTTGGCAAACTCAAGCACGGTGTCTTCTTTCATCGCCAGCACATGAAATGCAAGGCGGGCAGCCGTTTTCGGGCCGATGCCGGGCAGTTTCATAAAACTGTCAATCAACTTCGATAGCGGTTCTGGATAATGCATACGCCCCCCCTAGAACAACCCTGGAATGTTAAGTCCTTTCGTAAACTGCCCCATCATTTCATTAGCCAACTCATCCGCTTTTTTCAACGCATCGTTTGTCGCTGCCAAAATCAAATCTTGCAGCATTTCAATATCGTCTGGGTCGACGACTTCCTCTTTAATTTTTACTTCCAAAATTTGTTTATGACCGTTAGCGACAACGGTCACCATGCCTCCGCCCGCCGTGCCTTCCACCGTTTTTTCCGCCAACTCTTCCTGCGCTTTTTGCATTTCTTTTTGCATTTTTTGCATTTGTTTTAACATTTTTTGCATATTGCCCATTCCGCCACGCATCATCTTGGCATCCTCCCTCTAGAAATGTT